>NZ_JAQUAL010000113.1:0-10673 GCF_028687295.1 Simplicispira sp. | reverse complement strand
CGCGGATGGAGCGCAGCGTGGAAGGCAGCGGCGCATCGTTGCACAGGCAGCCATAGACCACGGCCGCCAGCGAGTACAGATCGCTCCAGGGGCCTTGCGGCAGCTCGGCATCGCCGCTGGCGTATTGTTCAATGGGCGCGTAATTGACCTTGAGCACGGCAGTGTGCTTGCGGTCACGGTCGTTGATGGCATGGCGTGCAGCGCCCAGATCCAGCAGCACCGGCGGCCCCACGTCCTGCAAGAAAATGTTGTCAGGCGAGATGTCGCGGTGCAGCGTGTGGCCATCGTGCAAGGTGCGCAGGGCACCCAGCACCGACCACAGCACCTTGCGCAACCAGGCCTCTGACGGGGGCGCACGCATTTGGCTGCGCGCCTGTTTGAAGGTCATGCCGCTGTACAAGGGCATGACCATGTAGGCCGTGTGATTGGCCTCCCAGAAGCGAAACACCTTGACCAGGGAGGGGTGGTCAAACTGGGCCAGCAAGCGCGCCTCACCCACAAAGGACTTCAGACCGGCCTCAAAC
Organism: Simplicispira sp.; assembly: GCF_028687295.1. Taxonomy (NCBI): domain Bacteria; kingdom Pseudomonadati; phylum Pseudomonadota; class Betaproteobacteria; order Burkholderiales; family Comamonadaceae; genus Simplicispira; species Simplicispira sp. The sequence continues at coordinate 10,149 of NZ_JAQUAL010000113.1, read as the reverse complement.
GCTGGCGCATCGGCTGGCGTTCGCACCGACAGCGCCAATCCATCGGCACGCCCCGCCAGGGCCGAGGGCATGTATTCCTTGATGGCCACCGCCCGGTGCAGGGAGTGGTCAAAAGCCTGGTACACCATGCCAAAACCGCCCACGCCCAGCAACGCAACAATCTCAAACTCAGCCAGGTGCGTGCCTGCGGGCAAGGCGTCCACATGGCGCGCCGCAGACACGGGAGCGGAACGGGAACTATCAGTCATGGTGGCAAATACGTGACGGGTGGTAACAAGAAGAAAGGCGCCATCATCCACCATGCACACGCCAAAACCGTGACCCACGTCACTTCAGCGCACGAAAAATGCCCCACACACACGCCGCCCACGGCCAGCGCCAGCAGTAGTTACCATAGCGCCATGTTCAGTTACCGCCACGCCTTCCATGCGGGCAACCATGCCGATGTGCTCAAGCACACGGTATTGATTGCCGCCCTGCAATACCTTACAGAGAAAGATGCCGCACTCACCGTGCTGGACACCCACGCGGGAGCGGGTCTGTACCGGCTCGATGGCGACTACGCCAAAACCAGCGCCGAAGCCGCCGACGGCATTCTGCGCCTGGCCGCTGCCAGCGCAAGCACACCGTTGACCCCAGCCTTGCAAGGCTATCTGGAGCTGGTGCGCAGCTTCAACACAGGCCACAGCACCAAGGTGTACCCTGGTTCGCCTTTCATCATCCAGCACCTGCTGCGCGCCCACGACAAGCTCAAACTGTTTGAGCTGCACCCCTCGGACATGCGCTCGCTGGCGGGCAACGTGGCCCAGCTGGAAGCGGGCCGCCAGGTGGCCGTGCTGCACGAAGACGGTTTTGAAGGCATCAAGAAGTTTTTGCCTCCACCGGCCCGCAGGGCGCTTGTACTGTGCGATCCCAGCTATGAAATCAAGAGCGATTACGGCAAGGTGCTGGACATGGTGCAAGACAGCCTCAAGCGCTTTGCCACCGGCACGTATGCCGTCTGGTACCCGATCATTCCACGCCCCGAGGCGCATGACCTGCCGCGCCGGCTGAAAACCATGGCGCAAAAAGCAGGCAAAAGCTGGCTGCACGCCACGCTCACCGTCAAATCCAGCAAGATCACCGAAACCCTGGAAGGCCAGACCAAGCGCCCCGGTCTGCCCGCCAGCGGCATGTTCCTCATCAACCCGCCACACACCCTGAAGGCGGCACTGAAAGACGCGCTACCCCAGATGGCAACCCTGCTGGCACAAGACAAGCACGCCACACACACGCTCGAATCGGGCAGTTAAAGCGTGCAGGCCCGGCGCTGCGGCGCAGGGCCTCAGGAGTCGGGGCATTCGCCCTCGTCGGTGCTGTCGAACAGCGCCACCTGCTTGGTGCCCAAGTCCAGCATGCCCAGCGCATCTGCGGCAGCACGGCTCAGGTCGATGACCCGGCCAGGGGCATGCGGGCCACGGTCATTGATGCGCACCACCACCTCACGCCCCGTGGTCAGGCTGCGCACGCACACCAGCGAGCCAAAAGGCAATGTGCGGTGCGCGGCGGTCAGGGCGTGCATGTCAAAGCGCTCGCCGCTGGCGGTGCGTTTGCGGTGCAATTGCGCGCCGTACCACGAGGCCAGGCCGTACTCCTGGCGCGGCGGCGTGATTTTCGACACCAAGGGTTGGTAGGCCGGGGTGTCCGCGCTCTCAGCATCGGCATCGGTATCGACACCAGCCCCTACGGCCAGCGCCCCTGCCAGCGGTGGACGCAGCCCCAGCTGGGGAGATTCTGCCGAGGACGCCTGGGCGCCATCAGCATCGGCGGCATCGGCAGTGGTGGCCACATCGGGCGGTGCGCCAGACGGAGCGCCATCGGCCATGGCCAGCGCCGTGGTCAGCGCCAATGCGGCTGCCAACACCGCACCACGCACGCCCAGCCGCCAGCGGCCCGCCACTATCGAGAGCGTCATGTTCAGCACCTTTGCCAGAAAAACAGGGGCGGCCATGGTAGCGCACAGCCTGCGGCGACCTGCCTGCCAGGCCCGCAGGCGAAAAAAATCCCGCACATGGCGGGAGTTTGGGCGCCAAAGCGCCAGGGGACTGCACCAGGCCCGGAGGCGCGGCGCAGCAGGGGCCGTCAACCTCAGAAGCGCCAACCCAGACCCACGCCCACCAGCATGGGATCGACCTTGAAGCGGCCGATCTTGGCGCCCGCAGCCGACACATCGGTACGGATATAGACCTTCTTCACATCAAAGTTCAGGTACAGGTTTTTGGCCACGGGAATGTCCACACCCACTTGCAGCGCAGGGCCGAAGCTGTTGCGGTCCACCGTCACGCCAGCGGGCAGGTGGACTGCGCTCAGGCGCGTGTAGTTGATACCGGCGCCCACGTAGGGCTTGAAGCCCTGCGCGTCAAAGTGGTATTGCAGCGTCAGGGTGGGTGGCAGGTGCTTGAACGAACCGATGGCTGCACCGTTGGACGACAGCGTCTGCTTTTGCGGCACGGTCAGGATCAGCTCGACAGCCAGGTTCTTGTTATAGAAATACGTGACATCGAATTCGGGCAGCCATTTGTCGTTGATCGACAGGCCCAGGCCGGTGGAGTCGCCGTTGCTGCTGTCGAGGTGGACAGCGCGGGCGCGCACCATCCAGGAGCCTTCTTCAGCCTGCTGCGCAAACGCCGAAGCGCACAAAACAGAGCCGAGCACAGCGGCGGCAATAGCGTGTTTTTTCATGGGGAAATCATCCAAAAAGGGCAGGGAACATTCCCTGGGAAAAGATTGGAATCCTGCGCAGCGGCAAGGTGGTTGACGTGCATCAATCCCAAGCCGCCAGCGTGGCGCAAAAACATCGGCTGCAACGCGGCGCAGCCGGGCCAAGGCTCAATCGCGCAGGCCCAGGCGGCGGCAGATTTCCAGCGTGGCCGCGCTCTGGTTCATGGTGTAGAAGTGCAGCGCGGGCGCACCGCCACGGCGCAGTTGTTCGCACAAGGTGGTGATGACATCCAGGCCGAACGCGCGAATGCTGGCCGTGTCGTCGCCAAAGCCTTGCAGGCGCAGACGCAACCAGCGCGGAATCTCGGCGCCGCAGGCGTCCGAAAAACGCATCAGCTGCGTGGCGCCCAGAATGGGCATGATGCCCGGCACGATGGGCACCTGTAGCCCCAGGCGCTGGGCGTCATCCACAAAGCGGAAGTAGGCATCGGCGTTGAAAAAATACTGCGTGATGGCCGAATCCGCACCCGCGCGCACCTTGGTGGCAAAAGCCTGCAAGTCGGCCTCGGGCGAGCGCGCCTGCGGATGGACTTCGGGGTAGGCGGCCACCTCGATGTGAAAGCTGCTGCCCGTCTCGGCACGGATGAAGGCGACCAGATCGCTGGCGTACTGGAACTCGCCGCCCACGCCGTAGCCGCTGGGCAAATCACCGCGCAGCGCCACCAGGCGCTGGACGCCCATGGTCTGCAACTGCGCTAGCTCGGCGCGCACCGAATCGCGCGTGGCGCCGATGCACGAAAAGTGCGAGGCCGCGCTCTGGCCCTCGGCCAGGATGTCGCGCACGGCGGCAAAAGTGCCTTCTTGCGTCGAGCCGCCCGCGCCATAGGTCACGGAACAAAACTGCGGCCCCAGCGCATACAGCTGCTGGCGCACGGCGCGCAGCTTGTCGGCGCCCTCGGGCGTCTTGGCCGGAAAAAATTCCACGCTGATCGGGTACGGCACGCCCGGCGCCACGCTGTCATGGGTTGCGGGGGTGGTGCTCGTTGCGCTGCTGGTGGTCATGCGCCTCTCCTGGCCAAAACAAAAAATTCACGGTTGCCATCGCCGCCGCTGATGGGGCTGTCCAGCCAGGCCTGCACCTGCAAACCTTGTGCGGCGCAGCACTCGCGGATGCGCTGCTCGACCACGGCGTACAGCGCCGCATCGCGCACGATGCCGCCCTTGCCCACCTGCCCCGGCTGCAGCTCAAACTGCGGCTTGACCAGCATCAACAGTGCGCCTTGCGGCGCCAGCAGCGGCACCAGCGCGGGCAGCACCAGCGTCAGCGAGATGAACGACAGATCGCCCACCACCACATCGAACTGCGGCGTGATGTCCACGTTCTGGCGGTCAGCGCGGCGGCGGCGCTGCACCGGCAGCGTGCCAGCGGCACGCGCCTTGGCCCGGGCCGCACGCTCGGCCTTGAAGCGCTCGATGTCCTGCTCCTTGGCGTCGTCGCTGTCGTCGTATTCCTCATCGACCAGACCGCCGTTGCGCATCCAGCTGTAGGGTGCCTCGGGCTGGGTGTCGTTGTCCTCTTCTTCCTCAATGGCTTCGGACAGCGCCAGCTCGCAGGCTTCTTGCAGCGCCTCGGGTGTGAGCGCACGCGCGTTCAGGCCCTCGACGCAGACCACGCGCGCATCCTGGCGCAGGCGCTCGTGCAACTGGGCATGGCCCACATCCACGCCAATCACCTGCGCTGCACCTTGCTGCAACAGGCAGTCGGTAAAGCCGCCGGTGCTCTGGCCCACGTCCAGGCAGCGCAGGCTGGCCACCGACAAGCCCGTGGCCGCCAGCGCGCCTTCGAGCTTGAGGCCGCCGCGCGAGATGTATTTGGCCTCGGCGCTGTCGAGCAGCCGCACCTCGGCCACGGACGGGATCTCGTCCCCGTTCTTGGCCACCTTCTGCCACGGTGCCAGCGGCGACAGGCGCCACTCCACCCCGGCCGCGATCAGCCGCTGCGCCTGCGAGCGCGTGGCTGCGTGGCCAAAATCCACCAAAAAAACATCTGCGCGCATGCGCCCATCCTTTATGTATCAAAAAGGCATCTAACGCCCGACTGGCGGGCGCAAGCAGCTATTATTTAAGTAGCGCCGCACCCAAAGCGCTCGCGCCCTGAAAACCAGCGCCGCAGCGCAACCGGCTTTGCCGGGACGCTAGCGGCGCCCCCCGCTGAAGGGGAAGGCGCGCAGCGCCTCAAAGCGGGTTCAATACCGGTAGCTGTCGGCTTTGTAAGGGCCGTTTTTCGGCACGCCGATGTAGGCGGCCTGGGCGTCGGTCAGCTCGGTGAGCATGGCGCCCACTTTCTTCAGGTGCAGGCGGGCCACTTTTTCATCCAGGTGCTTGGGCAGCACATAGACCTTGCCCGCTTCGTACTGGCTGGTCTTGGTGAACAGCTCAATCTGCGCGATGGTCTGGTTGGCAAACGAGGCGCTCATCACAAAGCTGGGGTGGCCGGTGGCGCAGCCCAGGTTCACCAGACGGCCCTTGGCCAGCAGGATAATTTTTTTGCCATCAGGGAACTGGATGTGGTCCACCTGGGGCTTGATCTCTTCCCACTGGTATTGCTCGATCGAGGCCACGTCGATTTCGTTGTCGAAGTGGCCGATGTTGCAGACGATGGCCTGGTCTTTCATGGCCAGCATGTGCTCGTGGCGGATCACGTCCTTGTTGCCGGTGGTGGTGACGAAGATATCGGCCTTGTCGGCGGCGTATTCCATCGTCACCACACGGTAGCCTTCCATGGCCGCTTGCAGGGCGTTGATGGGGTCGATTTCGGTCACCCACACTTGGGCGCTCAGGGCGCGCAGGGCCTGGGCGCTGCCCTTGCCCACGTCGCCGTAGCCGGCCACCAGCGCCACCTTGCCGGCGATCATCACGTCGGTAGCGCGCTTGATGCCGTCCACCAGGGATTCGCGGCAGCCGTACAGGTTGTCGAACTTGCTCTTGGTCACCGAGTCGTTGACGTTGATGGCGCGGAACAGCAGGGTGCCCTTGGCCGACATTTCGTTCAGGCGGTGCACGCCGGTGGTGGTTTCTTCGGTCACGCCGATGATCTCGGCCGACTTGCGGGTGTACCAGGTGGCGTCCACGGCCAGCTTGGCGCGGATGGCGGCAAACAGGATGGTTTCTTCTTCGCTGGTGGGCTTGTCGAGCACCGACAGGTCTTTTTCAGCGCGCTGGCCCAGGTGCATGAGCATGGTGGCGTCGCCGCCGTCGTCCAGGATCATGTTGGGGCCTTCGCCGGGCGTGCCAGCGGCGCCGAATTCAAAGATGCGGTGGGTGTAATCCCAGTAGTCGGCCAGCGATTCGCCCTTGATGGCAAACACCGGCGTACCGCCAGCAGCGATGGCAGCGGCGGCGTGGTCTTGCGTGCTGAAAATGTTGCACGAGGCCCAGCGCACCGTGGCGCCCAGGGCTTCGAGTGTCTGGATCAGCACGGCGGTCTGGATGGTCATGTGCAGCGAGCCGGTGATGCGCGCGCCCTTGAGCGGCTGGCTGGCGGCAAACTCTTCACGGATGGCCATCAGGCCGGGCATTTCCGTCTCGGCGATGCGGATTTCCTTGTGGCCCCAGGCGGCCAGGGCGATATCGGCAATGGCGCAATCGGCGGGGGCGAAGGTGGTGGACGGTGCGTTCATGGTCAGCTCCAAACAGGTTTGAACAAACCACTGGCCGCTGGGGAGTCATGAAAAAAGCTCACCACACGGAAAGTGGATGAGCGTCGTTGCGGGATAGGGTTCCGAGCCTCACGCCCCGCTGTGTGGGGGGCGCTGCAACGCTCCTCGGAAAGCGCGGATTATACGGAAGCTGCGGCAGCGGTGGCGCAAGGCACAGAGCAAGAATCCACATCGAATCTGGCTCCAGGGCTTATACAGAAAGCGCAAGCAGCTATCGATTAAATAGCATCTCGAGGCTGACACACACCTGAAATCTCCAGGCCATGCCTGCACCAGTAGGTGTTTGTGGGTAGCGTCACCTGGGTGCAGCAGCGGCAAAGTCGGGGCATGGCCATGGCGCCACCCACTCCCCCCGGCTCGGTATTACCCCCTAGCGCACAACATCCCCACAGAGCACTTTAGGGGCGGTCAAGGTGTCAAAATGCAGTCACCGAGGCAACGTAAGCCGATGGAACGTGTGCGTGCAGACCCACCCGGTTGTGCGTTTTGGATTTCACCCCCACAAGGAGACCTTTTCATGAAAAAACATTTGCTGGCAATTGCCGTCACCGCACTGGCCGCAGGCAGTGCATTCGCCCAAGCGGGCGACACACTGGCCAAAATCAAAGCATCGGGCAGCATCACGCTGGGCGTGCGCGAGTCGTCGGGCCTGTCGTACACCCTGGGCAATGGCAAATACGTGGGCTTTCACACCGAGATGGCCGAGCGCGTGATTGCCGATCTGCAAAAGCAGCTGGGCCTGGCCAAGCTGGAAACCAAGTACCAGCCCGTCACGTCGCAAAACCGCGTGCCCCTGGTCACCAATGGCACGGTGGACTTTGAGTGTGGCTCCACCACCAACAATGCGGCACGCCAGAAGGATGTGGCCTTTGCCGTCACCACCTACGTGGAAGAAGTGCGCACCGCCGTCAAAGCCAACTCGGGCATCAACTCGGTCAAAGACTTGAACGGCAAGAGCGTGGCCACCACCACGGGCACCACGTCGGTGCAAACCCTGCGCAAAAACGAGCGCGCTGGCGGCATCGACTTCAAGGAGGTCTATGGCAAAGACCACGCCGACAGCTTCTTGCTGCTGGAAACGGGCCGCGCCGACGCGTTTGTGATGGATGCCTCCATCCTGGCGGCCAATATCTCCAAATCCAAGAACCCGGCAGACTTCAAGATCGTGGGCGAAGTGCTGAGCGTGGAGCCCATCGCCTGCATGCTGCGCAAGGACGACACTGCCTTCAAGAAGGCCGTGGACGACTCCATCAAGCGCCAGATTGCCGATGGCTCGCTGGCCAAGCTCTACGACAAGTGGTTCATGCAACCCGTTCCGCCCACCAACACCAAGGTGGGCCTGCCCCTGTCTGAAGCCACCAAGGCCGCCTGGGCCACCCCCAACGACAAACCCATGGAAGACTACGCCAAGAAATAACTGGCAGTTCGCACATGCGCCCCTTCAAACTGATGTTTGAGGGGGCTTTTTTGTTGTGCCGGGCACGCGGAATTGGGCCGCAGGCATACAGATGGAAGAAAGGGGAAATCCTATGAGCTGGGATTGGCAGGTGTTCTGTGAGGACACCATGAGCAGAACGGCAGTCCAGGGCTGCTTTGGCAAGGGTGGTGACATCACTTACCTGGACTGGATGCTGTCGGCCTGGGGCTGGACGGTGTCGGTGTCTTTGCTGTCGCTGCTGCTGGCGCTGGTGCTGGGTGCGCTGGTGGGCACGCTGCGCACGCTGCCGGGCAGACCGGGCATCGTGAAACTGGGCAACGCCTGGGTAGAGTTGTTCCGCAATATTCCGCTGCTGGTGCAGCTTTTCTTGTGGTACCACGTGGTGCCCACGGTGTTTCCGGCGATGAAGGCGGTGCCCGGCTTTGTGCTGGTGGTGCTGGCGCTGGGCTTTTTTACCTCGGCGCGCATTGCCGAGCAGGTGCGCTCGGGCATTGAGACCCTGCCGCGCGGCCAGCGCTATGCGGCCATGGCCATGGGCTTTACCACGTTCCAGAGCTACCGCTATGTGCTGCTGCCAGCGGCATTTCGCATCATCATTCCGCCGCTGACCAGCGAGACCATGAACATTTTCAAGAACTCGTCGGTGGCGTTTGCCGTGTCGGTGGCCGAGCTGACCATGTTCGCCATGCAGGCGCAGGAAGAAACCGCGCGCGGCATCGAGGTCTATCTGGCCGTCACGGCGCTGTACGTGGTGTCGGCCTTTGCCATCAACCGCATCATGGCCTTCGTGGAAAAGCGCGCCCGCATTCCTGGCCTGGTGGCAGCAAGCGCAGGAGGACACTGACATGACCGGGCTTGACTTTTCTTTCTACAACTGGGACCTGATCAGCAACTTCGTGCTCAAGGGGCTGTACTTCAGCGTCATGCTGACGGTGGTGGCCACCATTGGCGGCGTGCTGTTTGGCACCGTGCTGGCGCTGATGCGCCTGTCGGGCAAAAAGTGGCTGGATGTGCCCGCCACCATCTATGTCAACGGCATGCGCAGCATTCCGCTGGTGATGGTGATTTTGTGGGTGTTCCTGCTGGCGCCCGCGCTGATTGGCCGCCCCATTGGCGCCGAGGTGTCGGCGGTGATCACCTTCATCGCCTTTGAGGCGGCGTACTTCAGCGAGATCATGCGCGCGGGCATCCAGTCGATCTCACGCGGCCAGGTCTTTGCCGGCCAGGCCCTGGGCATGACCTATGGCCAGAACATGAAGCTGGTGATCCTGCCGCAGGCGTTTCGCAACATGCTGCCGGTGCTGCTGACGCAGACCATCATCTTGTTCCAGGACACCTCGCTGGTGTATGCCATTGGCGCCTACGACATGCTCAAGGGCTTTGAGGTGGCGGGCAAGAACTTTGGCCGCCCCATCGAGGCCTACCTGGCCGCTGCCGTGCTGTACTTTGTGATGTGCTATGCCCTGTCGTGGGGCGTCAAGCGCCTGCACAAAAAGATTGCCATCATCCGCTAAGACCGATATTCCAAGAGATTCGCCATGATTGAACTCAAAAACGTTTCCAAGTGGTACGGCAACTACCAAGTGCTGACCGATTGTTCCACCCGCATCAACAAAGGCGAGGTGGTGGTGGTGTGCGGGCCTTCGGGCTCGGGCAAGTCCACGCTGATCAAGACCATCAACGCCCTCGAACCCATCCAGCAGGGCGAAATCTGGGTGGACCGCGTGCCCGTGCACGACCCGGCCACCAACCTGCCCAAGCTGCGCAGCCATGTGGGCATGGTGTTCCAGCACTTTGAGCTGTTTCCGCACCTGTCGGTGACGGAAAACCTGACCATCGCGCAGATCAAGGTGCTGGGCCGCAGCGCCGACGAGGCCAAACAGCGCGGCCTGAAGATGCTTGACCGCGTGGGCCTGATGGCGCACAAAGACAAGTTCCCGGGCCAGCTCTCGGGCGGACAGCAGCAGCGCGTGGCCATTGCCCGGGCACTGTCGATGGACCCCATCGTCATGCTGTTCGATGAGCCCACCAGCGCCCTCGACCCCGAAATGGTGGGCGAGGTGCTGGACGTGATGGTGGGCCTGGCCCACGAGGGCATGACCATGATGTGCGTGACCCACGAGATGGGCTTTGCCCGCAAGGTGAGCAACCGCGTGATCTTCATGGACGTGGGCGGCAAAATCCTCGAAGACTGCACGCGCGACGAGTTCTTCAACCACCCCGAAGAGCGCCAGACCCGTACCAAAGATTTCCTCAACAAAATCTTGCAGCACTGAACCCGCAGCCGCTGCC
>NZ_JAQUAL010000112.1:0-10731 GCF_028687295.1 Simplicispira sp. | reverse complement strand
AATTCATAGGCGATGCATGTTCTGAATAAGCTGCCAGGACGTACACGAGCAGCGGGCTGCTACAAATCTTGGGGTGAACGAACAACGTCAGCATGCCCCATGCGTTCGGTCGTAGCACGGCACGGCACGGCATGGCATGGCACGGCACGGCACGGCAAAAAGAGAAATGCCATGAAAAAAGCCACCCGTCTTGCGACGGGTGGCTTAGGTCAAACTTTCAAGAAAGCTGGCTCAGGCCAGCCATTCATTAGAAAGCGTGGCTGACACCCACTTGGAAACCTTGTTGGGCGCCATTGGTCTTCAGACCACCAGAGCCCAGGTTGTACAGGTTGGCGCCGTCCTTGTTCTTGATGTAGGCGTAGGTGCCATACACCGAAGTGCGCTTGGACAGGCCATACACATAGCCCACAGCAAACTGGTCAGCCTTGCCCTTGACATTGGCGAGTTCGTTTTCGTAGCGGTTGTACGAAACACGCACCGTGCCAGCGCCCACAGGAGCGGTTGCGGCCAAGTAAGCGCCACTGCGCTTGTTTTCGCCGGTAGCACGATCAACAGTCGACACGCGGTAGCCAGCCAGCAGCTTGGCCACGCCGAAGTCGTACGAACCACCCAGGCTCCACGCGTCGATATCGCTGGCAGCCACAGAGTTCGCGCCGTTGTTCAGACGTTCCAGACCCAGACCCAGGCTCAGAGGGCCGTTGTCATACGTCAGGCCAGCACCCAGGTAGCCGCTGTCGCTGTTGGAAGCCGTGGTTTCGCCAAAACCGTAGTTCAGGCCAAACTTGAAGCCGCTGAAGTCAGGCGACACATAGGTCAGAGCGTTGCTGATACGCTGGTTGGTGGTCACAGCAGTAGCGTTGGCGCTAGCGTCAACGACGCCGCCATCAGCCCACAGGCGCGACTGGCCGATACCCACGCTGCCGAACACATCGTAACGTGCGGTAGCGTTGAAAGCAGCGGTCAATTCGCGGCCCATACGCACTTCACCAAAACCGCCGGACAGACCCACGGTGGAGCGACGCTTGAATTGGAAGCCTTCGCCAGCTTTGGCACCTGCGTAACCAGAAGCGCCATCACCATTGTCCAGGTTGAAGCCGCCTTCGAGCACGAAGTTAGCCTTCAGACCGCCACCCAGGTCTTCCGTGCCACGGAAGCCGAGACGGCTGGTCAGGTTGTTGCCGGAGGTCACACCGCTCCAGTTGTCGTTACCGTTCAGGTAGGTCACGCCAGCGTCAGCGACACCGTACAGGGTGACGGAAGATTGGGCCATTGCGGCGCCGGAAGCAGCCAGCACAGCCAGGGCAATCAGGGATTTTTTCATTGCGAGTTACTCCAAGGTTAAACATAGGGCGCCGGTACGGGGGGTCTTGGGTGTTGTGGCACCTGCTCAGTCCCGCCGGTTCCCCGGGCCAACCTCCTGGTGGGGAAGTTGTATCTATTGCACCAGACACGGGGCAGTTTCGCAAAGGAATTCACCCACAATGGGCGCCAAAGCCAAAATTCGTTGCACGCCTGCAACATAGCGAGGGAGATGGCACTGACCAATCCGTCCAGAGATCACGTCAAGTCCAAAAACCTGCTTTTTTGTATCTGAATGAAATTTCCGCAGCAAACAAATCTCAGGAGAAACCGATGGATCAACTACTCACCGCTGCCGATGCGGCCCTGCGCACGCTCTTTGCCACGCCGCGTGCCAATGAAGAATCGCCCGGAAAGCAACATCCCGTTGGTGATCTCGACGCCGCAGAGCAACGCTTGTCGGGTGCATTGATGCGCGTCAACCATGTGGGCGAAGTGTGCGCACAGGCGCTGTACACCGCCCAGGCCGCTGTCACCAAAGACCCGCAATTGCGCGCCCACCTGCTGGAGGCCGCCCGCGAAGAGGGCGACCACCTGGCCTGGACGCGCGAGCGCCTGCAAGAGCTGGGCACGCGCCCCAGCCTGCTCAACCCACTGTGGTACGCGGGCGCATTTGCGCTGGGGGTGGTGGCATCCAAAGTGAGCGACGCCATGAGCCTGGGCTTTGTGGTGGAAACCGAAACCCAGGTGGCCGCCCACCTGCAAAGCCACCTCGATCGTTTGCCGGAACAAGATTTGGCCTCGCGCGCCATCGTCGAGCGAATGAAAGACGACGAAGAGCGCCATGCTGCCAACGCGCTGGCCGCAGGCGCCGCAGACATCCCGCTGCCCGCGCGGGCGCTGATGCAGGCAGCAGCCAAGGTCATGACCACCACCGCACACTACATCTGAATGCGCTGCACGCTGCGCAGGCCATGCCGTTTGTCAGGCCTCCAGCACCTCAAAGCTGGTGGTGATGGCCGCTGTCTTGCCCAGCATGATGCTGGCCGAGCAGTATTTGTCATGGCTCATGGCAATGGCGCGCTCCACGACGGGCGCAGCCAGGCCTTTGCCGGTCACGGTGAAGTGCATGTGGATGGCGGTGAACACCTTGGGATCGGTGGTGGCGCGCTCGGTGGTCAGTTTGACGCTGCAACCGCGCACATCGTGGCGCCCGCGCTTCAGGATCAAGACCACGTCATAGGCGGTGCAGCCGCCCGTGCCTGCCAGCACCGTCTCCATGGGCCGGGGCGCCAGGTTCTGGCCACCGTTGGCGGGGTTGGCAGCGTCGGGCGCGCCATCCATGGTCAGCACATGGCCGCTGCCCGTCTCTGCCACAAAACCCATGCCCGAGCGCGTGCCCGCGCCACCTGTCCAACTCACTGTGCATTCCATGCCGATGACCTTTGTTATGTGAAATGATTTTTGCCTGAGCGCCTTGCCCACCCCCACGTGCAGCCACCTGAAACAGGGCAAAGATTGCTTTAACCCCTGAATTGTCCCGGATTTTGTTGCGACGCAACATTTCCACACCAATTAGGGTAAACTCCCATCCAGCGCTGCCAGTTGATTGCAACAGGCACCGGCAAAGTGGCTATGCCACCAGCCCTCGCAACGTTTGTCTCCTCCATCTCCTCAAAGGATGGATTCAGCCCCAAGCCTCACGGCCTGGGGCTTTTTTTTGGTCTTTTCCGGGAGGCAGTGCCTGGATGCGGGCGCCTATGATGGCTGCGAACTTTCCTGGCACCCCCACCATGACCCAGCAACTCACTCCCCTCGATTACCTGAAAAAGATCCTGACCGCGCGCGTGTACGACGTGGCCACCGAAACCCACCTGGAGCTGGCCAAAAACCTGAGCCAGCGCCTGCACAACAAGGTGCTGCTCAAGCGCGAAGACCAGCAGCCCGTGTTCAGCTTCAAGCTGCGCGGCGCCTACAACAAGATGGCCCACCTCACGCCGGGCCAGCTCGAGCGCGGCGTGATCTGCGCATCCGCGGGCAACCACGCCCAGGGCGTGGCCATGAGCGCGCAAAAGCTGGGCACGCGCGCCATCATCGTCATGCCGACCACCACACCGCAGCTCAAGATCGACGCCGTGCGCGCCCTGGGCGGCGAGGTGGTGCTGGCCGGCGAGAGCTACTCCGACGCCTATGCCCACTCCGTCAAGCTCGAAAAAGAGCTGGGCCTGACCTTCGTCCACCCCTTTGACGACCCTGACGTGATCGCGGGCCAGGGCACCATCGCCATGGAAATCCTGCGCCAGCTGCCCCAGCTGGGCAGCCACCGGCTGGATGCGGTGTTCGTGGCCATTGGCGGCGGCGGCCTGATCTCCGGCGTGGCCAACTACATCAAGGCCGTGCGCCCCGAGATCAAGGTGATCGGCGTGCAGATGAACGACTCCGACGCCATGGCGCAGTCGGTGGCCCACGGCGAGCGCGTCACGCTGCCCGATGTGGGACTGTTCTCGGACGGCACCGCCGTCAAGCTGGTGGGCGAAGAAACCTTCCGCATCGCCCAGGGGCTGGTCGATGGGTTCATCACCGTCGATACCGATGCCGTCTGCGCGGCCATCAAGGACGTGTTTGTCGATACGCGCAGCATCGTCGAACCCGCCGGTGCGCTGGCGGTGGCCGCCATCAAGCAGTACGTGGCCCAGCACCAGACGCAGGGCGAAACCTACGCCGCCATTTTGTGCGGCGCCAACATGAACTTTGACCGCCTGCGCTTTGTGGCCGAGCGCGCCGAAGTGGGCGAGGAGCGCGAGGCCCTGCTGGCCGTCACCATCCCCGAAGAGCGCGGCAGCTTTCGGCGCTTTTGCGAGGTGATTGGCGGCCTGCCCGGCGGCCCGCGCAACGTCACCGAGTTCACCTACCGCATCAGCGATGCCCACCGCGCCCACGTGTTTGTCGGGCTGACCACGCAGGGCAAGGGCGAGTCGGCGCAACTGGCGCAAACCTTCAGCCAGCACGGCTTTGGTGCGCTGGACTTGACGCACGACGAGCTGGCCAAAGAGCACCTGCGCCACCTGGTGGGTGGCCACTCGGCGCTGGCGCAGGACGAGCGGCTGCTGCGCTTTGTCTTTCCCGAGCGGCCCGGTGCACTGCTCAAGTTCTTGAGCCTGATGCAGCCGACGTGGAACATCTCACTGTTCCACTACCGCAACCAGGGCGCCGACTATGGCCGCATCCTGGTGGGTTTGCAGGTACCCCCCGAAGACGCCGATGCCTTTGCCGCCTTTTTGGCCACGCTGGGCTATCCGTATGTCGAGGAAACGCTCAACCCGGCCTACCGGCTGTTCTTGCAGACACCGCAAGCCTGACGCCAGGAATAATAGTCAAAATGGCCTCCTGCGCTTACGCAGCAAGCGCTTGCAGCTATCAATTTTGAATCTCTGTACCTGACCCGGTTTTTCAGCAACGCCGCCTCGATCGCCAGAGTGCCACGGCACACGCACGCCATGCTTTCCAAAATTCGCATCCCTGGCTCGCTCAAGGCCCGCATCACGTTGTTCATGCTGGTGATTTTTGTCGCCAGCCTGTGGTCGCTGACCTTGTATGCCAGCCGGATGTTGCGCCAGGACATGCAGCAGCAGCTGAGCGAGCAGCAGTTGGCGGTGGTGTCCTTCATCGCCCGGGCTGCCGACGCCCATCTGCACGAGCGCATCCAGGCACTGACGCTACTGGCCAACAGCATCGGGCCAGAGGCGATGGCCGACAGCGCCGGGCTGCAGCACCTTCTGGACAGCCAGCCCCTGCTGCCCAGCCTGTTCAGCGGGGGCGTGCTCATTACCCGCGCCGATGGCACGGCGGTGGCCGAAACACCCCGCGCCCTGGGGCGCACTGGCGTCAACTTCATAGACCGCGCCGCCGTGGCCATGGCGATGAAGGACGGTCAGACCGTGGTCGGCACCCCGGTCATGGACAAAAGAATGGCGGTGCCGGTGATTGGCATCGCCGCACCGATCCGGGATGCCACGGGGCGCAGCATCGGGACGCTGGCTGGCGTCATTGCGCTGCGAAACGCTGACTTCCTCGACCAGCTGACGCAGAGCCCTTACGGCAAGACAGGCAGTTATTTTCTGGTGGCACGGCAAGAGCGCCTGATCATTGCCGCGACCAAAAAAGAGCGCATCATGCAGCCCCTGCCACCGCGCGGCACCACGGCGGCCATCGACCGTTTTATCGACGGCTTTGAGGGCTCGCAGGTGTACATCAACCCCAAAGGCATTGAGGTGATGGGCTCGGCCAGGCGCATGACGGCGGTGGATTGGGGGGTGGCTGCATCCATCTCTGCCACCGAAGCGTTTGCACCCATCCATGCCATGCAGCAGCGTGTGGTCACAGCCGCCCTGCTGCTGACGGTGCTGGCGGGCGCGCTGACCTGGTGGATGCTGCGGCGCGAACTCTGGCCGCTGCTGGACACCGCCCAGATGCTGGCGCACATGTCCCCAACCGAGGTGCCAGCCCAGCCCCTGCCAGTGGCGCGCCAGGACGAGATTGGAACGCTGATCATGGGCTTCAATCACCTGGTGGGCAGCCTGGAGGCGCAGAAATCAGCCCTGGAAAAGCAGCTGCGGCTGTTTTCCGCCTTCATTGACGCCCTGCCCAATCCGATTTTCATCAAGAACGCACACACCGTTTTCACGGCCTGCAACACCGCCTACGAGGAGGCGTTCGGCATCCGGCGCGAAGTGTTTGTCGGCAAGACGGTGCTGGAGCTGGACTACCTTCCCCTGGCCGCACGGGAAGCTTTCCAGGCCGCCGATCTGGCGCTGCTCAGCCAAGGCGGCCAGACCAGCGAGGAGATCGAAATCGCTTTTGCCGATGGCATCGTGCGCACCGCCCTGTACCAGCGGCGTGCGTTTGATCTGGGTGGCGGCCAGGGCAGCGCCATGCTGGGCCTGATCGTGGATATTTCCGAGCGCAAACGCATGGAGCAAGACCTCAAAACCAGCGAGGAGCGCTACCGCCTGCTGGCCGAAAACGCCAACGATGTGATCTGGACGCTGGATATGCAGGGGCGCTTCACCTACGTCAGCCCGTCGGTGCGCAAGCTGCTGGGCTACACCAGCGCCGAGGCCATGCAACAGACGCTGCACGAGTCACTGATGCCCCAAGCCAGGCTCCTGATTGACGAGGCCATCCGAGGCAACGCAGCGGCCATCCGGGCAGGCTTGCCCATACCGCAATTCCACGCCGAGCTGGAGCACACCCGCAAAGACGGTAGCCCCGTCTGGACAGAGGTCACGGCCAATGGTGTGCTCAACGCCGAGGGGCGGTATGTAGGGCTACTGGGCATCACCCGCGACATCTCCGAGCGCAAACAGCGCGACGACTACAAACACTTTTACAGCCACATCCTGGAAATGCTGGCCACAGGCCACGGACTGGCAACGATTTTGCAAGCCATCGTCCAAGGCATCGAGGCACTGCACCCAGACAAGCTGTGCAGCATTTTGCTGCTCGACGAGGCAGGCCAGCGCGTGCAGCGCTGCATTGCACCCAGCCTGCCCGAGGCCTACAACGCCGCCCTGGAGGGGCTGGAAATCGGCATGGGGGTGGGCTCTTGCGGCACCGCCGCCTTCACCAGCGAGCGCGTGGTGGTCGAGGACATCGCCTCGCACCCTTACTGGGCCGACTTCAAGGATTTGGCAGCGCAGGCCGGGCTGGGGGCATGCTGGTCGCAACCCATTCGCTCAGGCACCCACCGGGTTCTGGGCACTTTTGGCATTTACCACCGTGGCACCTACCACCCCAGCGCGACCGACATTGCCCTGATCGAACAAACCGCCAGGCTGGCCAGCATCACCATTGAAAAAACGCTGGCCGAGGAGCGCCTGCACGAGAGCCAGGCCTTTGCACAGGCCGTGCTCAATTCGGTGGCCAACGAGATTGTGGTGATTGACCAGCGCGGGTGCATCGTCGGGGTCAATGAAGCGTGGCGCCAGTTCTCGGTACAAAACAGCAGCATTCCTGGGCAAATGGCGCCCCACACCGAGCTGGGCGCGAACTACCTGGGCGCCTGCCTCACCGACCAGGGCCATACCGACACGGCGCGCAGTGCACTGGAGGGCATCCAGGCCGTGCTGGACGGGAAACTGCCCTCTTTCCACCAGGAATACGCCTGCCACTCACCGACAGAGCAGCGCTGGTTTTTCATGACCGTCTCGCCGCTGGCCGAAGGCCGGCTGGGCGCCGTCATAGTCCACACCAACATCACCGAGCGCAAACAGGCCGAGGAGCAAATCCGCAACCTGGCCTATTACGACAGCCTGACGCGCTTGCCCAACCGGCGCATGCTGGACGAGCGGCTGCAGCAGGCCCTGGCCAGCAGCCAGCGCACCGGGCAGTACGGTGCGCTGATGCTGCTGGACCTGGACAACTTCAAACCGCTCAATGACACGCATGGCCATGGCGTGGGCGATCTGCTGCTGATCGAGGTGACCGCGCGGCTGGTGGCCAGCATCCGTGAAGTCGATACGGTGGCGCGTTTGGGCGGCGATGAGTTTGTGGTGGTGCTGGGGGGCCTGAGCGCCCACACCCACCTGGCCCAGCCGCAGGCCATCGCCGTGGCAGAGAAAATACGCTTGGCGCTGGCCCGCCCCTACCACCTGAAGGCCCCCCAGCCAGACGCGCCTGCGCGCACCATCGAGCACCACTGCGCCGCCAGCATCGGCGTTACTTTGTGGGCGGGCTGGGGCAGCGCCAGCCCCCAAGAGATCCTCAAGCAGGCAGACGATGCGATGTACCAGGCCAAAGAGTCGGGCCGCAACACCATCCATTTCTCGCCGCCCGGTATGTTCCCCCCTGAGAGCGCGCCCCTGGCGGGCACGCCCTGACCACCAGCTCACGCCCGGCCACACGGGCCTTTTTTCAAGGTTTTTTCTGGATGCAAGCCCTTCGCCACTACCTGCTGGCCGTGCAGTTTTTTACGCGCATTCCCGTCACCGGGCGGCTGGCCGACTGGGTGGGCTTCAGCCCCGCCATGCTGCGTGCCAGCAGCGCGCACTTTCCGGGCGTGGGCTGGCTGGTGGCGGCGGCAGCGGCGCTGGCGTATGGCGCGCTGCACTGGGCGCTGGCGCCCAACCCGCTGGCGCCAGCGGTGGCTGCCGTGGGCTGCACCATCGCCACCGTGCTGCTCACCGGCGGTTTTCACGAAGACGGTCTGGCCGATGTGGCCGACGGCCTGGGCGGCAGCTACGACCGCGAGCGCGCACTGGACATCATGAAAGACTCGCGCATCGGCGCTTTTGGCGCCATGGCACTGGTGCTGGCGCTGCTGGCCAAGGTCAGCCTGCTGGCCCTGCTGGGCGCGCACAGCCTGAGCGCCGCGCTGGCCGCGCTGGTGGGCGGCCATGTGCTCTCGCGCTGGTGGCCACTGTGGCTGGTGCGGTGGCTGCCGCATGTGGGTGATACGGCCCGCTCCAAAAGCAAGCCGCTGGCCGACCAGATCAGCGCCCAGGCCCTGACAGCGGCTGGTTTATGGTGTTTTTTGCCTCTGGCCCTTGTCTGGAAAGCGCAAGCAGCTCTGTTTTTAATAGCAGCCGTAGTGTGCAGCGCCCTGGCTGCGGGGCACATGGCGCGGCGCCTGGCGCGGCGCTTGCAGGGCTTCACGGGTGACGGCCTGGGTGCCGTGCAGCAGGTCAGCGAAGTGGGCTTTTACCTGGGCGCGGCGCTGGCGCTGGGGCCGCTGGCGCTTTGGGTGGCCGCATGACAGCGCCCCAACGCCAGCTCTGGCTGGTGCGCCACGCACAACCGCTGATAGCCCCCGGCCACTGCTATGGCGCGTTGGACGTGCCCGCCGACCCCGCCGCCACCACCCACAGCGCCCGCCAACTGGCCAGCGCCTTGCCCCAGGGCCTGATCGCCCACCACTCGCCGCTACAAAGATGTGAGCTGCTCGCGCATACTCTGCAAGGCTTGCGGCCCGATTTGGTATCAAAACCCGATGCCAGACTGGCCGAAATGGACTTTGGCGCCTGGGAGGGCCGCCCCTGGGACGACATCGGCCACACCGCCCTGGACGCCTGGACCGCCGACTTTGCCGCGCACCGCCCCGGCGGCGGTGAAAACCTGGCCGCCGTGCTGGCGCGCGTGGCGGCAGCGCTGCAAGCGGCCCGCCAGACTGCCCGGCGCCAGCAGCGCGATGTGCTCTGGATCACCCACGCCGGTGTGGCGCGCTGCGTGCAGTGGCTGGTGCAGACAGCGCCCGGCCCCAGCCCGCCCCCGCGCGCCGACCAGTGGCCGCTGGCCGCGCCCGCGTTTGGCGCCTGGAGCACCATCGCGCTCGATTGAGCAGGGCACGGGGCAGGTGCGCCCACGGGAGCCCCGCGCCCACACGCCTCACAACCCGTAGGTCAGCGTGCGCGCCTTGCCCCAGAACACCCGGTACATGAAGATGGTGTAGACGATGATGACCGGCAGCGTCAGCGCCACGCCCAGCGCAATCACCACCAGCGACTCGGTCGCGCTGGCGGCCTGCCAGACGGTGATGCGGTCGATCACGATGTAGGGGTACAGGCTGTAGGCCAGACCGAAAAAGGCCAGCACAAAAATCAGCACCATGCCGCCAAAGACGATCCAGCCATAGCCCGCTTCCACCACGCGCGGCGTGCGCAGCACATGGCGGATGGCCCAAAACGCCGCCGCACAGGCCAGCGGGATGGGCAGCAGCACAAACAACTCGGGCAGCACAAACCACTTGGCCCGCACCGTGGCGCTGACCAGCGGCGTGGCCACAGAAATCGCCACCAGTGCCAGCCCCATGGGCCACAGCACCCGGCGCCCCCAGGCCGCAGCTTTGCGCTGCAAGTCGCCTTCGGCTTTCATCAGCAGCCAGCCCGCTCCCAGCAGAGCGTAGGCAGCGGGCAGCGTCAGGGCGATGCCTGCGGCAAACAGCCAACCCCACAGGTCGTCCTGAAAGCCCGTCACGTAAGCGCCCAGCATCCAGCCCTGTGCCAGCGCCGTGACCAGAGAGCCGCCCGCAAAAATGCGGTTCCAGGTGGCCTTGTGGGCGTCGCGGGCCTTGACGCGAAAGTCAAACGCTACGCCGCGCAGCACCAGGCCCAGCAGCATCACCGTCACCGGCAGGTACAGCGCCGACAGCACCACGCCCTGCGCCATCGGAAACGCCACCAGCAGCACGCCCACGCCCAGCACCAGCCAGGTCTCGTTGGCATCCCAGAAGGGGCCGATGCTCGACACCATCACCCAGTGCGCGGGAAGCCCCGGGGTTCAGCCCGGGGTCGAGAGCGCGGACGGCGCAACCGTCCTCAGGGGCGGTTGTGCAGCGGTGCCCAATTGCGCTCGCTTTGGATCTGCATCCATTGAATAATCCAACGCTATGGACTGCACCAAAACCCTGCGCCTGCGCATCAAAGACAAGCACGCCCG
>NZ_JAQUAL010000111.1:0-10747 GCF_028687295.1 Simplicispira sp. | reverse complement strand
CTGCATGGCCGGGCCATGCCTGCCGACGCCGCAGACGCACGCCGCTGGTTTGAGCGCGCCCAGCTGCTGGGCCACCCGCTGGCGCCTGCCGGGCTGGCCTGGTGCCTGATTGATGGCTGCGCAGCACCGCCCAACCCGGCCGCAGCACGCCCCTGGATTGCCCGGTTGCGCAGCACCGACCCAGGCCGCGCCCTCTACCTGGAATGGCTGGTGGAAACCAAACTGGCCCCGCTGCACATGGCCACCACCGGGACGCGTGACACAACCGCAGCCCCCCCGCCTTGGCGCGAACTGCTGGTGCGCGCTGCCCAGGCAGGCAACGCGCAGGCTCTCAACGAGCTGGGACTGGAGAGCGTGAGTGCCGGTCGCCTGCCAGAGGCGCTGGCACAGTTTCGCGCCGCCGCACAGCGCTCGCCCGCCGCCGCCGCCAACGCCCAGCTGCTGGCCAGCCGCCTGCAAGCGCCAACGCAGTCGCCACCGCGCAGCCAGAACGCAAATGAATGGTTCGCCCAGGCACTGCGTTATCACCGCGGCGACGGCGTACCGTCCAACTACGCAGAGGCCCTGCGGCTGTACCAGGTGGCCGCTGCCAACGGCAGCAAACCCGCGCAGCGCATGCTGGAGCGCATCTATTCGCGCCCTGCTGCCGATGGCAGCGTGGACATCGCCTGGATGCAGCAGCTGGCCAACCTGGACGTGACCCGCGAAGGCGCCGTGCTCTCGACCCTGTCAGCGCCCAGCCCGCAGCTTTTTGTGCGCGACCCCACGCCGCTCTACGACATGATCCCGCCGCCCTGGCGCGCCGTACAGGACGGCATCCGCCACTGACAAGCGCCCGCGCGAGCCGCCCTTACTGTAAGAAAGCAGGCTTGGCGTAGCCCTGGAACTTGGTGTCCACCACCGCCTTGTATTCCTTGGAGCGGTACACCTCGGCCAGGTCTTTGGCCCAGGGCGTGTCTTTGTCTGCGCGCTTGACGGCCACCACGTTCAGGTAATGGTCGGGCGTTTTCTCCAGCGCCACGGCCTCGGTCAGCTTCAGGCCCGAGGAGATGGCGAAATTGCCATTGATGATGGCGTACTCGCTGTCGCCCAGCGAGCGTGGCAGTTGTGCGGCCTCCAGCGGAATGAACTTGAGCTTGCGCGGGTTCTCGGCCAGGTCTTTTTCGGAGGCGCGCAGCGCGTCGATGCCACTCTTGAGCTTGACCAGGTTGTGCTGCTCCAGCAGCACCAGGGCACGGGCCAGGTTGCTGGGGTCGTTGGGCAGGGTTACGCGGTCGCCCTCTTTGGCCTCGGCCAGCGACTTGCGGTTTTTGGAATACACGCCCAGCGGCGCGATGGGGCCTTGCACCAGCTCCACGATGTCCAGCTTCTGGTCAGCGGCAAACTTCTTCAGGTACACCAGATGCTGGAAGAAGTTGGCGTCCAGCGAGCCCTGTGCCAGCGCCAGGTTGGGCTGCACGTAATCGTTGAACTCCACCAGCTTGACCTTGTAGCCCTTCTTTTCCAGCAACGGCACGATGCCCAGCTTGAGCTGGTCGATGTTGGAGCCAGCGGTGCCACCGATGACGAGTTGTTTCTTGGTGGCGTCCTGCGCACTGGCGCCCAAAGACAGGCCACCCAGCGACAAGGCAGCCACCGACAAAGCCAGAACAGAACGGCGAAGCAAAAAGTTTTTCATGGGTAAAGCCACAGAAGGTGTGAAAGAAACAGAAAAATAGGGTGCAGATGCGGTGTCAGCGCTTGTCCAAGCGGCGCGCTGCCGTGTTGCCGATGAACTGGATGGCCTGCACCATCACTACCAGCAGCGTCACGGTGAGCACCATCACATCGGTCTGAAAACGGTAGTAGCCGTAGCGGATGGCCAGGTCGCCAATGCCGCCGCCGCCCACCACCCCGGCAATGGCCGAGTACGACAAAAAGCTCACCGCCAGCACGGTCAGCGCCAGCACCAGGCCCGAGCGCGCCTCCAGCACCAGCACGCGCCAGACGATTTGCAGCTCCGAGGCGCCCATGGCGTGCGCCGCCTCGATCACGCCCTTGGGCACCTCGCGCAGGCACTGCTCCACCAGCCGCGCCAGGTACGGAATGGCCGCAAACGACAGCGGCACCGCAGCCGCCAGCGGGCCAATCGACGTGCCTGCAATCACCCGCGTGAACGGCACCAGCGCCACCAGCAAAATGATGAAAGGAAAAGAGCGCACGGTGTTGACGATCCAGTTGAGCACCAGAAACGCGGGCTTGTTCTCCAGCGACTGCCCCGGCCCCAGCAAAAACAGCAGCACGCCCAGCGGGCCGCCGATGAACAAGGCGGCACTCAGGCCAATGGCCAGCATCAGCAGGGTTTGGCCAATGGCCAGCCACAGCTCGGGCAGGATGGCGATGATGTTTTCAGACATAGGAAGGCTCGGGGGTAAAAAGGGGCACTGCTGGCGCGCTGGCCGGGGTGGCGCGGGCACTGGTGGGGTGGGTGCTGGCCGGGGCGCTGTGGCGCAGCGCCTCACGCGCGCGGCGCTCGACCAGCTCGTCAATCTCGCGGCCCAAAACCGTTTTGCGCGGGGCGGGCGGATCGGCCAGGGCAAACTGCTCCACCAGATGGCCGCGCTCCAGAATGGCCACCTGGCTGCACAGCGCCTCCACCACCGACAGCTCGTGCGTCACGATGACGATGGTGACGCCGATTTTTTCGTTGATGTCGCGCAGCGTTTGCAGCAGCGAGCGCGTGGTTTCGCTGTCCAGCGCCGAGGTCGGCTCATCGCACAGCAGCACCTGGGGTCGCGGCGCCAGCCCACGCGCAATGGCCACGCGCTGCTTTTGCCCGCCCGAGAGCTGCGCCGGGTAGCTGCCCGCTTTTTCGGTCAGGCCCACCAGCGCCAGGCACTCGTTGACGCGGGCGTGGATCTCGGCGCGCGAATGGTGGCCGTGGATCTTCAGCGGGAAGGCCACGTTGTCGAACACCGTGGCGTTTTGCAGCAAATTGAACTGCTGAAAAATCATGCCGATGTTCTGGCGCGCCTCGCGCAGGTCGCGCCGCGACAGGCCCGTCAACTCGCGCCCGGCCACCCACACTTGGCCCGCATCGGGGCGTTCCAGCAGGTTGATCAGGCGCAGCAGGGTGGATTTGCCCGCACCGCTTTGGCCAATCAGGCCGAACACCTCGCCCTCGGGGATGTCGAGCGACAGCGGATGCACGGCATCGAACACCGCGCCCTTGGGCAAAACAAAGGATTTGCGCACGCCCTGGAGGCGAATCACGGGCGCCTTGGCGCTGCGCTCTGGAACAGAAGAGGTCATAGCAAAAGAATCAAAAGCCTGGGCACATGCCGGTGGGCCCTGCCCATCAAGAGGAGGCGATTCTGACCACGCCCCGGCCCAAAGGGAACGACTTAATCGGATGCTTCTTATGCCCATAACGAATAAAGAAGCTGCACCAAATTTCCAAAAATGCGTTTTTCAGGCCCGCTGCGCCGCGCTGCCACACCGCACCAGGCGCGTCCATTTGCTATAAAGTTGATAGCTTCTTGCGCCCACCAAACGGGCGTTAGAGCCGTTTTTTCCTTAAAAATTAGGCCTGCGAGGCCAAAGGATTTGGGTGCTGCAACGGCCCGCGCGCACTGGCTACACTTCGCCCACACGCCAGCGTTGCGGCTTTGGGTAGAGCGCGCTGGCGGTGTGTTTTTCTACCTACTTTTCAAGGAACGATGCAATGGGCTTGTTTGATATGTTCAAGAGCGACTCGGGCGACAAAATGACGCCCCACCTGGCATTTGCCACCAGCCTGATCTACATGATGTCGGCTGATGGCGAGATCGACCACGAAGAGATCGGCCACCTGCTGTCCGTGCTGGGCGGCCAAGACCAGGGCAACGGCACCGTGGGCGTGGGCGCCCAGAACCAGGCTTTGCTGGACAACGCCGTCAAGTACCGCCGCAAGAACCCCATCGACACCTTCCTGCAAGAAGCCGCACCGCTGCTCAGCGATGCACAAAAAATGTGCATTCTGGTCAACCTGATTGACTCGTCGCTGGTGGACGGCCAGCCCGAACCCGAAGAGCAAGCGCTGTTTGGCAAATTCCTGCAAGCCTTTGGCGTGTCGGAAGCGCGTTTCCGCCCGTTCTTTGAAGTGATCGTCCTGAAAAACGACCGCTCGGTGTTCACCAACCAGAACCACCCCAAGAACGACGCCAGCTACCAGGTCAAGATCAGCCTGCCCTCGTAAGCGCACCCGCACCGCCTGCGCCCGTGTGGGCGCGGCCCGCTGCCATCACGCCCTGCTCTTGCCCGCCCCTGCGGCGCCAGTGCAGGGCGTTTGCATGGGGGGCCTGCAAGTCGCCTGATAATGGCCCATGGCCCTGTTTGCAGAAGGCATCCTGAACCTTTACTGGGACCAATCGGTACCCGTCAATCTGGCGCGAATCGCCAAAAAAATGGGCATCGCCATCGTCCTGAGCGACACCCTGGCAGAGTGCGCCCGCCTGGACATCAGCCCCCACAACCTGGCCCGCATCACCATCGGCACGCGCCACCCCGTCATCCACCAGCGCTACGCCGTGGCCCAGGCCCTGGGGCACCGCGCGCTGCACCACCTGCGCCCGGGCACGCACCGGCTGATTGCGGTGCAAGACAACTTTGCCGTGGACCACACCCAGCGCAACGACAGCGAGGCCAACGAGTTCGCCCTGGGCCTGCTCGTTCCCGCCCCCGTGCTGCGCTACAGCGTGCAAGCCATAGGCCCGCGTCCCCAGCCCGAGGTGCAGCTGCAAGAGCTGGCCCATGTGTTCAACGTGCCCCCGCTGCTCATCAAACAGCGCCTGGCCGACCTGGACTTGCGCCTGCCCCAGCCGCTGGCGCTGCAAGTCAACCGCATGGCGCTGCTGTAGATCGCGCCCGGCGCGGCGCGGCCAGCGTGTGCGCCTACCGGGCGGCCGCCGCCGCGCTGGCCAGTGCCCGGTCTACCACCTCGCGCGTGAGGGTGGGCACAAAGCTCTCGATAAACCGATAGGCGTAGCCGCGCAGCCAGGCGCCCCGGCGCAGGCCCAGCCGCGTGAGGTTGACCTCGAACAAATGGCCCGCGTCCAGCAGGCGCAGGTGGCGGTCGCGCTCGGCATCCACGGCAATCGAGGCCACGATGCCCACGCCCATGCCCAGCTCCACATAGGTTTTGATGACGTCGGCATCCATGGCGCTGAGCACAATATCGGGCGAAAGGCCCGCGCGGGCAAAGGCGGCGTCGATGTGCGCGCGGCCCGTGTAGCCCAGCTCGTAGGTGATGATGGGGTAGCGCGCCAGCTGCTCCAGCGTGGGCGGCGCGGCGCCCTCCAGCAGCGGGTGGCCCGGCGGCACGACGATGCTGTGCGTCCAGCGGTAGCACGGCAGCGTGACCAGCGCGTCGTAGCCCGCCAGCGCCTCGGTGGCCACACCGATGTCGGCCTCGCCCGAGAGCAGCATCTCGGCCACCTGGCGGGGCGAGCCCTGGTGCAGGTGCAGGCCCACTTTGGGAAACAGCACCCGAAAATCCCGCACCACCTGCGGCAGCGCGTAGCGCGCCTGCGAGTGCGTGGCGGCAATCGACAGGCGCCCTTCCTCGCTGGCACAAAAATCGCTGCCCGCGCGCTTGAGGTTGTCGGCCTCCAGCAGCAGGCGCTCCACGATGGGCAGCAGCGTCTGGCCCGGCGGCGTCATGCCCGTCAGGCGCTTGCCCGCGCGCACAAAAATGTCCACGCCCAGTTCTTCTTCGAGTTCACGGATTTGGCGGCTCACGCCGGACTGCGAGGTGTGCAGCATGGCCGCCACCTCGGTCAGGTTGAAGCCCCGGCGGGCAGCTTCGCGCACGGAGCGCAGTTGCTGAAAGTTCATGGCGGTGCAAACCCCCGGCACACCGGGGCTCAATTACTCT
Source organism: Simplicispira sp. (assembly GCF_028687295.1). Taxonomy (NCBI): domain Bacteria; kingdom Pseudomonadati; phylum Pseudomonadota; class Betaproteobacteria; order Burkholderiales; family Comamonadaceae; genus Simplicispira; species Simplicispira sp. The sequence goes on along the minus strand of NZ_JAQUAL010000111.1, from coordinate 4,854 downwards.
TTTTTTGATAGCTGCTAGCGCCCACTGTACGGGCGCTGGAGGCACTTTTTTCCAACAATGGGCTTACATGCCGCGCGTGGCCAAATCCGGCGCATAGCGGTCGGCCTGGATGTCGGGCGAGAGGCCATGCGTGATGACCTCGTCGGTGATGGGCAAGAACTGCGCATTCCAATCCGCCCAGGCCTGGCGCAGGCGCGCAAACACCGCTGGCTGCTGGTGGCGCAGGTTGGCGCGCTCCAGGGTGTCGGTTTCCACGTCGAACAAAAATTCGTTGTCGTTGATCTTCAGGTACTTCCAGCGCCCGTCGCGGGCGGCGCGCTGGCGCTGGGCTTTGTAGCGCCAGAACAGCGTGCGCTCGTGTACCGGCGCCTGGCCTTCGAGCACGGGCAGGATGTTCTCGCCGTCAGACGGGTAGCGTGCGTCGGGCGCCACACCGGCTGCGGCCAGCAGCGTTGGCAGCCAGTCCATGGTGATGGTGACTTGCTCACTGACCTGGGGCTTCAGGCGCGCGGGCCAGCGCAGCAGCGTGGGCACGCGGATGCCACCTTCGAGCAACTCGGTTTTTTGCCCGGTAAAGGGCCAGGTTTTGGCAAAGCGCTCGCCGCCGTTGTCGCTGCTGAACACCACGATGGTGTTGTCGCTCAGGCCCTGCGCTTGCAGCGTCTGCAAGACCTGGCCCACGGCCGCGTCGAGTGAACGCACCATCTTGGCGTAGGTGTGCAGATTGCCGCCGTCGTAGTGAAAAATGTCGGTGAGGTTGCGTGAGACTTCTTCGTCTTCCGGCCCCACCCAGGGCCAGTGCGGCGCCGTGAAGTGCAGCGACAGCAAGAAGGGTTTGGCCGCGCTTTGCTGGCGTATCCAGTGCGATGCCTCATCGGCCAGCAGCTGGGTGTAGTAGCCCACGCGCTCCACCGGCACCTCGCCTTCATACAGGTCGCGCGCCACGGCCTCGCCCACGCGGGGCTTGTGCGTGAAGTAATCGATCGCGCCGCCGTAGTTGCCGAAAAAATGCTGGTAGCCGCTTTTCAGCGGGCCGAACGTGGGCAGATTGCCCAGGTGCCATTTGCCGATCAGTGCCGTCTCGTAGCCGGCACCCTGCAACAGCGAGGGCAGCGTGGGGTGCTCGGGCGGCAGGCCGTATTTGTGCGCGGTGCGCACCAGGGGCTCTTCCAGCCCGCCGCGCAGGCGGTACTGGTAGCGCCCCGTAATCAAGGCAAAGCGCGTGGCCGAGCACACCGCCGAGTTGGCATAGGCCTGCGTAAAGCGCACGCCCTGGGCGGCCAAGGCATCGAGGTGCGGCGTCTGGAAGTCGGTCTGGCCGTACACACTCAGGTCGGCCCAGCCCAGGTCATCGGCCAGGATAAAAATGATGTTGGGGGCGGTGGTGGTGCTGCTCATGCCTTGCCTTTCAGCTTGCCGCTGGCATCGGTTTCTGGCCACTGGTTGTCCAGCTTCAGTGTTTTGACGGCCTGCTGCACCAAACCGGGCTCAAACCAGGTGGGCACATCAAAACCCTGGCGCAGCAAACCGTGCTTGAGGCCATCGTTGAGCACGCCCTGGTAACTGGCAATCAAGCCCTCGTCCAGCAGCGGCGAGAACCGGCTGGCCAGACGTTCGCCCGCCAGCTCTTCGCGGAAAGCCACCTCGGGGCTGCCACTGCGGTCGGCAAACAGCTGGATCAGCGCCTCGCGGTTGCCTTCCTGCGATGCCCAGTGCGCGGCCCGCACCATCTGCGACACCAAGCGCTGTGCCAGCTGGGGTTGGCCGGACAAGAAATCCTGCGTGGCCAACAGGCCCGACTGGATGGTGTAGGCAGGCCCCAGCCCTTTGGTGCTCAGCGCAATGCCCACGCCCTTGGGCTGGAGCAAGAACAGATCGGGGCCGCCAAAGGTGGCATCAATCTGCCCGGCCACCAGGGCGGCCTTGGAGCTGGGCCAGTCCATGTTGATGAGCTTGACGTCTTTTTCGGTCAGGCCCGCGCTGGCCAGCAGGTTGTCAAACGGGCGCTGGTAGGCCGTGCCTTTGAGCACCGTGACGCGCTTGCCCTTGAGGTCGGCCACCGTTTTCACGGACACGCCCGGCGCCGTGGCCAGGTAGCTGTTGCTGCCGCGCCCTGAGGCCGCAATCAGGCGTGTGGGCAGGCCGCGCGCACGGCCAATCACCGAGGCCAGATCGGCCAACGCCACCACATCCAACTGCTTGGCCGACAGCGCCTCGTGCACCGCCGGGCCAGCGCCCCGGAAGAAACTCCATTCCACCTTGATGCCATCTGGGGCAAATTCTTCTTCCAGCCAGCGGTTGGCGTGCAGCACCGCCGTCACGCTGCCGCCCGGAAAGGGCTTGCCCGCCGTGCCCAGGTCGGGCGAGCCAATGCGGATGACCTTGGCGGGCGTTTGCGCGCGCAGCACCGGCGCGGCCGCCAACGCGGCACCGGCCAGCAGCACAGAGCGGCGTTGCACCCCGGGCACAAACGAAAAAATGGGCTTGTTCATGGTTCAGTACACCAATTGAAATCAACAAATACTATTTTTTTGATAGCTGCTAGCGCTCACTGCGCGGGCGCTAGATGCCGTTTTGATGCTTTAAATCGCAAACTGCCATTGCGTGGCCGGGGCCAGCTCGGCATCGCGCTTGAGCGGTGGCTCGGCCAGCTCGGCGGCGGGGTGGCCGGCAAACTCTTTCAGCACATCGTCTTTGACGGCGGTGAAGGCGTATGAGGTGCGCTCACGCGGGTGCGCCAGCCCCACGGGCACGGTGCGGCGGATGCGGCCCGGGCGCGGCTCCATCACCACCACCTTGTCGCCCAGGTACACGGCCTCTTCCACGTCGTGCGTAACCAAAATCATGGTGATGTTTTCCTGCCGCCAGATGCGCAGCAGCTCTTGCTGCAAGTGGGCGCGGGTCATGGCGTCCAGGGCGCCGAAGGGCTCGTCCAGCAACAAAATGTCGGGCCGGTTGACCAGCGCCCGCGCAATGGCCACGCGCTGCGACATGCCGCCCGAGAGCTGGTGCGGGTAGGCGGTTTCAAAACCGTTCAGGCCCACCAGCGCGATGTGTTCGCGCACCGTCTCGCGCCGCTGGCCCTCGGTCAGATTCGAGTTGAGCAGGCCCAGGGCCACGTTTTTCTCGACCGTGAGCCACGGAAACAGCCGATGCTCCTGGAACACGATGCCCCGGTTCAGGCTGGTGCCGGTGATGCGCTGGCCGTCGAGCAGGATGTCGCCCTGGTAGTCGCCCTCCAGGCCGATGATGAGGCGCAACAGCGTCGATTTGCCGCAGCCGCTGGAGCCGACGATGCTGACGAACTCGCCCGGCGCAATCGTCAAATCGATGTTTTGCAGCACGGGCAGCACTTCGCCCTTGACTTCGTACTGCTTGTTCAGCGCTTGGATGCGCAGGGTTCCGGCGTGTGCCATGGTGGGTTTCCTTGTATTTATCAGTAACTTGCGAGGGTGCGGTCGCGCCAGGCCAGCAGGCGCTTTTCCAGCGCGCTGAGCAGCCAGTTCAAAATGAACCCGACCAGCCCGATCACGACCACGCCAAACAGCACCAAGTCCATCCAGAAATGCTCGCGCCCGTCGATCAGGGTGTTGCCAATGCCCTTGCCCGAGGCCAGCAGGTACTCGGCGCCCAGCGTGGCCAGCCAGGTGTAGATGAGCGAGAGGTGGATGCCGGTGAAGATGGACGGCGCCGCCGCAGGCGCCACCACCCGGCGCAGCAGCTGCCAGGTGCTGAACTCGTACACCCGCGCCACCTCGATGAATTCGCGCGGCACGCTGCGGATGCCCTCAAAGGTATTCAGCACCACCGGAAAGAACGCCGCCATGGCGATGAAGGCGATCTTGGCCGCGTCGCCCAGGCCAAACCACATCGACAGCATCGGAATCCAGGCAAACAGCGAAATCTGCTTGAGGGTGTGGAAGGACGGGCCGACGAGCCGGTCAAACCAGCGCGATCCGCCCAGCAGCGCGCCAAACACCAGCCCGACGCTGGCGCCAATGGCAAAGCCCCAGGCGTTGCGCCACAGGCTGGCCGACAGCGCCACCCACAGCTCGCCACTGGCCACCTGCTGGGCGCCGCGCTGCCACACCGCCACGGGCGATACCAGCAGTGCCGAGGTGCTCCAGCCCGAGGCCACCGCCGCCCACCACAGGGCCAGCAGCGCCAGCGGCAGCACCCAGCCGCGCAGGCGCTTGGGGACAAACACTTTGTTCTGTACCAAACTCGACATATTCAGCCCCCTCCTCACAGCCCGGGCCTGCGCCAGCGCAGCAACCACGATTCCGTGCGCGCCAGCACCTTGTCCAGCGCCAGCCCGACGATGCCCACGGCCAGCACCGCTGCCAGCACCACATCGAGCTGAAACAACTGGCGGCCATACACAATCAAAAAGCCCACGCCCTCGGACGAGGCCAGCAGCTCCACCACCACCAGCGCCAGCCAGGCGTGGGTGAGGCCGTAGCGCACGCCGTTCCAGATGGGCGCCGTGGCGGCGGGGAAGACCACTTTGGTCAGCATCTGCCAGCGGGTAAAGCCATAGACCTTGGCCACCTCCACAAAGCGGTTGGGCACGCTTTGAATGCCCTGGCAGGTGTTGATGGCCACCGGCACCAGCGCGGCCTTGGCAATGAGCAAGAACTTCAGCGCCTCGTCAATGCCCACCAGCAGCATGAGCAGCGGCAGCCAGCCAATCACCGGCACCTGGCTGAACGCCTTGAACAGCGGAAACACGTAGTCCCGCACCGTGGGCGACAGGCCCATGGCCGCGCCCAGCAGCAGGCCAGCGGCCAGGCCGATGCCAAAGCCGCTGAACACGCGCACCAGGCTGATGGACAGGTGGCTCCACAGCTCGCC
>NZ_JAQUAL010000005.1:0-48628 GCF_028687295.1 Simplicispira sp. | reverse complement strand
CAAGCGCGGCGCGGGCGTCAAAGTGGCCGACGTGGCCGCTCTGGTGGACAAACTCAAAAACGAAGCCAAAGTGATCTGAGGAACCGAACATGACCACCCTCGTTATTGCCGAACACGACAACGCCAGTATTAAAGGCGCCACCCTCAACACCGTCACGGCGGCTGCTGCCATCGGCGGTGATGTCCACGTGCTGGTCGCAGGCCACAACGCCGGTGCTGCCGCAGCCGCCGCAGCCCAAATCGCCGGTGTCGCCAAAGTGCTGCACGCCGACGGTGCCGCCCTGGCCCACGGCCTGGCCGAAAACATGGCCGCGCAGGTGCTGGCCATCGCATCCAGCTACAGCCACCTCCTGTTTGCCGCCACGGCAGCGGGCAAGAACGTCGCCCCGCGCGTCGCCGCCCTGCTGGACGTGGCGCAGATCAGCGAAATCAGCAAAGTCATCAGTGCCGACACCTTCGAGCGCCCCATCTACGCTGGCAACGCCATCGCCACCGTGCAAAGCCAGGACGCCACCAAGGTCATCACCGTGCGTTCTACGGGTTTTGACGCTGCAGCCAGCGCCGGACAAGCGCCAGCAGCTATCGAAAGTGTAGCGGCTGTGGCCGACGCCGGACAAAGCAGCTTCCAGGGCAGCGAAATCGCCAAGAGCGACCGCCCTGAACTGACCGCCGCCAAGATCATCGTCTCCGGTGGCCGGGCGCTGGGCAGCAAAGAAAAGTTCGACGAAGTGATGACCCCGCTGGCCGACAAGCTGGGCGCCGCACTGGGTGCCAGCCGCGCAGCGGTGGACGCGGGCTACGCCCCCAACGACTGGCAAGTGGGCCAGACGGGCAAGATCGTGGCGCCGCAGCTGTACGTGGCTGCGGGCATCTCCGGCGCCATCCAGCACCTGGCCGGGATGAAGGACAGCAAGGTCATCGTGGCGATCAACAAAGACCCTGAGGCGCCGATCTTCAGCGTGGCCGACTATGGGCTGGAGGCCGATCTGTTTACGGCCGTGCCGGAGCTGGTCAAGGCGCTGTAAACCACAGCGCAAAGCAAAAAGGGGCGTTGTGCCCCTTTTTCTTGTCTGAAAAAGCAGGCGCCCCGGCCTGCCCGAACAAAGGAAAACGCCATGACACGCTTGTCCCTATGGGGTCGATTTTTGTTGGCCACTGTGGTGTGTGCTGCCGGTGCGGTAGCGCACGCCAGCCCGTGGGTGGTAGGGCAGGTGGCGCCCCTGAGCGGGCCCTATGCCACGCAGGCACGGGCCTATGCGCAGGGCATGCGCCTGTACTTTGACGAGGTCAACAAGGCCGGTGGCATACAGGGCGAGCAGATCACGCTGGTCACGCAAGACGACCGGGGGCAGCCCGAAGAAACCGTGCGTGCCACGCGCGAGATGCTGGCCCAGTCCAAACCCGTGGTGTTGGCGGGCTACTTTGGCGACCGCAACTTGTTGGCCCTGGCCGACAGTGGCCTGCTGGCGCAGACGCAGACCAGTCTGGTGGGCTACCGCAGCGTGGACCCGCGCGTGCTCCAGGTGCCGCAGTTGTTCAATGCGCGTGCCAATACCCAGGACGAGATGGCCAAAATCGCCACCCACCTGGCTACCGTGGGCATCACCAAACTCGGGCTCTTTTATGAAGACGGCCCCGGTGCTGCCTCGGTGGTGAAGCTGGTCGAGGAGGCCATCAAGCCCGCAGGCGCCCGCCTGGCCGGGCACGCCATGCTGCAAGCCCAAGGAGGGGCACGCACCGCCGATGCCGTGGCCACCTTGATCAACGCGCAGCCCCAGGCCATTTTGATCATTGCCTCCAGCCCGGCGGCCGCCGGTTTTATCGAGCACTACCGCATGTCCGGGGGCACGGCGCAGATCTATACCAATTCCGATGCCGACATTGAGCAGCTCATCAAGCGCCTGTCGGTAGAGCACATGAGCGGCATCTCCATTGCCCAGGTAGTGCCCAGCCCCTACCGCGTCTCGGGCCGCTTGAACAAGCAGTTTCGGGATGTGGTGGCCACCCGTGGCGACAAGCTCGACACCCCCGTCAGCTACGCCATGATGGAAGGCTACGTCAACGCCCGCGTGATTGCCGAGGCCCTGCGCCGCGCACCCAAAATCACCCCCGACCAAATTGCCCCGGCACTGCGCAGCATCGATTCCGTCGATCTGGGCGGTTACTGGGTTTCCTTCAAGCCGCGATCCAACCAGGGGTCGCGGTTTGTGGAGTTGTCCATCGTCAATGCAGCTGGCCGCGTCAGCCACTGAAGAAAAGTCTTATTTCACAGGGAGTTCACCCATGAGTTACATCGCACCCGTCAAAGACATGCTGTTTGCCATTGAGCACTTGGCCCAGATTGAGCAAGTCGCGCAAATCCCCGGTTTTGAAGATGCCAACCTCGATACCGCACAGGCCGTGCTGGAAGAGTGCGCCAAGTTCAACGAGGGTGTGGTTGCCCCGCTGAACTGGGAGAGCGACAAGAACCCGTCGAGCTTCCAGGCCGGTGTGGTCACCACTGCAGCGGGCTTCAAGGACGCATTCCGCCAATACGCCGAGGGCGGCTGGCAAGGCTTGCAGCACCCGGCAGATTTTGGCGGCCAGGGCCTGCCCAAAACCATTGGTGCTGCCTGCATTGAAATGTCCAACAGCGCCAGCCTGAGCTTTGCGCTGTGCCCGCTGCTGACCGATGGCGCCATCGAGGCGCTGCTCACCGCAGGCAGCGATGCACTCAAAGAAACGTACCTGGAAAAACTCGTCAGTGGCCAGTGGACGGGCACCATGAACCTGACCGAGCCCCAGGCCGGTTCTGATCTGGCTCTGGTGCGCACCCGTGCCGAGCCCCAGCCCGATGGCACCTACAAGGTCTTCGGCACCAAGATTTTCATCACCTACGGTGAGCACGACATGGCCGAGAACATCGTCCATCTGGTGCTGGCCCGCGTGCAGGGCGCGCCCGAGGGCGTCAAGGGCATCAGCCTGTTTGTGGTGCCCAAGTTCTTGGTCAATGCCGATGGCACGCTGGGCGCGCGCAACGACGCGCACTGCGTCAGCATCGAGCACAAGCTGGGCATCAAGGCCAGCCCCACGGCCGTGCTGCAATTTGGCGACCACGGCGGCGCCGTGGGCTACCTGGTGGGCGAAGAAAACCGGGGCCTGGAGTACATGTTCATCATGATGAACGCTGCGCGCTACGCCGTGGGCGTGCAGGGCATCGCCATTGCTGAACGCGCCTACCAACAGGCCGTGCAATACGCCCGTGACCGCGTGCAAAGCCGCCCGGTCGATGGCAGCGTGGCGGGCAGCGCCGCCATCATCCACCACCCCGATGTGCGCCGCATGCTCATGACCATGCGCGCCTACACCGAGGGCTGTCGCGCCATGGCCACCACCGCCGCTGCGGCCTACGATGCGGCCCACCACCACCCCGATGCGCAGGTGCGCAAGGACAACGCCACCTTCTATGAATTCATGGTGCCGCTGGTCAAGGGCTACAGCACTGAAATGAGCCTGGAAGTGACCAGCCTGGGCGTGCAAGTGCATGGCGGCATGGGCTTTATCGAAGAAACCGGCGCTGCCCAGCACTACCGCGACGCCAAAATTCTGACGATTTACGAAGGCACCACCGCCATCCAGGCCAACGACCTGGTGGGCCGCAAAACCGCCCGCGACGGTGGTCAGTCGGCCCGCGCCATCGCCGCGCAAATCGAGAAGACCGAAGGCGAACTGACCGCCAGCGCCACCCCCGCTGCCCTGGCCGTGGCCAAGCGCTTGCAGGCCGCGCGCCAGGCGTTTCTGGACGTGGTCGGCTTTGTGGCGGGCAGCGCCAAGGCCGACCCCAACGCCGTCTACGCTGGCAGCGTGCCCTACCTCATGCTCACCGGCAACCTGGTGGCAGGCTGGCAAATGGCCCGTGCGCTGCTGGTGGCGCAGGAGCTGTTGCACAAGGGACAGGACGAAGCCTTCATGCGCGCCAAAATCGCCACGGCCCAGTTCTACGCCGAACACATCCTGGTCAAGACCGGCAGCCTGCGCGACAGCATCGTCGAAGGCGCCGCCAGCGTGACGGCCTTGGCACTGGACGCGTTCTGAGCCCCAGACCAGCCGCCCTGGTTGGCTGAATTTCGCTACTGAAATGAGAGCTGCTCGCGCTTGCCAGGCAAGCCCTGCGGCTCTTTTTTATATCTAAAACTTGTTGGAGACACGCCATGTCACGTTTGCCCCCCGTTTTGCAGAAACTGACCTTTCCGGTGATCGGCTCGCCGCTGTTCATCATCAGCAACCCGCAACTGGTGATTGCGCAATGCAAGGCGGGCATCGTCGGCTCCATGCCCGCGCTCAATGCCCGCCCGGCCGCGCAGCTGGACGACTGGCTGGCAGAAATCACGGAAACCCTGGCCGCCCACGACCGTGCCCACCCCGAGCAGCCTGCGGCGCCCTTTGCCATCAACCAGATCGTGCACAAAAGCAACGACCGGCTGGAGCAAGACATGGCCGTTTGCGCCAAATACCATGTGCCTATCGTCATCACCAGCCTGGGCGCGCGCGAAGACGTGAACCAGGCTGTGCACGGCTGGGGCGGCGTGGTGCTGCACGACATCATCAACAACAAGTTTGCGCACAAGGCCATTGAAAAAGGGGCGGATGGCCTGATTGCCGTGGCCGCAGGCGCCGGTGGCCACGCGGGCGTGAAAAGCCCGTTTGCGCTGATCCAGGAAATCCGCCAGTGGTTTGATGGCCCCGTCGCCCTGAGCGGCTCCATCGCCAGCGGCGGCGCCGTGTTGGCCGCGCAGGCCATGGGGGCCGATTTTGCCTACATCGGCTCAGCCTTCATCGCCACCCACGAAGCGCGCGCCAGCGAGGCCTACAAGCAGGCCATCGTGGACAGCAACTCCGACGACATCATCTACAGCAACCTGTTCACCGGCGTACACGGCAACTACCTGGCCAGCTCCATCCGTGCTGCTGGCCTGGACCCCGAGAACCTGCCCGCATCCGACCCCAGCAAAATGAGTTTTGGCAGCGACCGCACCAAAGCCTGGAAAGACATCTGGGGCTGCGGCCAGGGCATTGGCACCATCGATGCCGTCACCTCCACGGCAGAGTTGGTGGCACGCCTGCGCCGCGAGTACCAGGCCGCCCGCGAGCGCCTGCAATTGGTTTAAAAATCTCCGCGTCCGGGCACACGCGCCAGCACCCGCAAATCGGGCCCTACGCGCTCGGCGCTGGTGAATTCCAGTGCCTGTGCCTGGGCCAGCTCGCTCAAGGGGCCGATGTTGGCGATGCCCAGGCCGGGCCCCAGCAGCTTGGGCGCCAAATACACCAGCAGCTCATCGACCAGCCCCTCGCGCAGCAAAGAGCCGTTGAGCTGGTGGCCCGCTTCTACGTGCAGCTCGTTGATGCCGCGCCGCCCCAGGTCGATCAGCATGGCGCGCAAATCCACCTTGCCTTGCGGATTGGGCAACTGCACTACCGCTGCGCCGCGCGCCTGCAGGGCGGCTTTGCGCGCGGCAAATTCAGCATCCAAAGTGCCTCCAGCGTAGATGGTGCAAGCGCGACCAGCTATAAAAAGTGCAGCATCTGGCGGCGTTTGCAGGCGGCTATCGATCACCACCACCTGCGGCTGGCGCGGCGTGGCCACCTCGCGCACGTCCAGGCGCGGGTTGTCGCTCCGCACCGTGCCAAAGCCGGTGAGCACGGCGCAGGCGCGGGCGCGCCAGGCGTGGCCATCGGCGCGCGCGCTGGCAGAGGTAATCCACTGGCTGGCCCCGTTGGCCAGCGCCGTAGTGCCATCCAGCGACGCTGCCACCTTGAGCCGTACCCATGGCGTGCCGCGCACCATGCGGCTGAAAAAACCGATGTTGAGTTCGCGCGCTTGGTTTGCGCCCGGCCCCACCTCTACTGCCACGCCCGCTGCGCGCAGCCGGGCAAAGCCCTGACCACCGACCAGCGGATTGGGGTCGGCAATCGAGCCCACCACGCGGCCTATGCCTGCGGCAATCAGTGCATCGCAGCACGGGCCTGTGCGGCCCTGGTGGGCGCAGGGCTCCAGCGTGACATAGGCGGTGGCGCCGCGCACATCGTGCCCGGCGGCCTGCGCATCGCACAGTGCCATCACCTCGGCGTGCGGGCCGCCCGCCTGCTGCGTAAAGCCTTGGCCCAGCACACGCCCGTCGGGCGTCGCAATGACGCAGCCCACGCGCGGGTTGGGGTTGGAAAGAAAAAGCGCCTGGGCCGCCAGCCCAAGCGCTTGAGAGATGAAGTGCGCTGTTGTTGTCATAGCGCGGCGATGGTAGCGTGCCGCAATGGTGGTGGTGGCGCTAGGCCAGCAGCTCTGGTACATCGGCATACACATCGCGCAGGCTGACGGCGGCATCCAGACAGCGCAGCGCCAGCACGTCGTCTGGCTGGGTGAAAGTGTGGTGCTCCCAACGGCCCTCGTCGCCGCGCTGGTACAGATCGGCCTGCACGCGGTCTTGGCGCAGCAGCAGGTACTCGCGCAGGCTGGGCAGCAGGCGGTAGGCCAGCAACTTTTCGCGCGAGTCGATGCGCTCGGTGCTGGGCGAGAGCACCTCTACCAGCAGGCAGGGGTGGCGGCGGTAGTAGGCCGACTCCCGGTCGTCTGGCTGGCAGCTCAGCAGCAGGTCGGGGTAGTAACAGTAGCTGTCACTGTCGTGGTTTACGCGCACTTTCATGTCTGCGATGAACAACTGGCACCCTTTGCGCCGTGCAGCCGGGAGCAAAGCCGCGTACAACGAGCCTGCAATCAGGCCATGCTTGTCACTGGCACCACCCATGGCCACCACTTGGCCGGCCAGGTACTCGTGCTTGGTGTCGGTGTGCTGCTCGCCCTCAAGGTAGTCCTCAATGCTGATTGGAGCTTGTGGCTGGGTTTGGCTAGTCATGGGCTTGTACTCCGTGGAAAGGCAGGCGGGGCTTCTATCCTACAGAAGCAGGGTAGATGCCCAAAAGTCCCGTTTTGCCAAGCGCGCCAGGGACGGATGGAACATGAAAAAAGCGCCTAGACGGCCAGCCCAAGCGCTTGAGAGATGAAGTGCGCTGTTGTTGTCATAGCGCACGCGATGGTAGCGCAGCGGGTTATTTGTTCCAGCAGTCCGCAACCGATAAGGTGGCTGATGCTACATCCCGTTTACCTGATTGGGTCAGGGTGTAGCTGCCGCACTTGTCTTTCAACTGAGCGCCTTTGGGGGTGGCGGTCAAGGTGTAGCTGCTGCCATTTGCACTGTCAACTTTGATGCCGTAACGATCCATCTTGAGCTGTGCTTCCAGCGCAGCAATAGCGGAGGCGGCAGACGAGGCTGTCGGGTACGTGCCATTCGCTGTAGCTGCGCGCTCCATCCACTGCGCTGCTTGCAGCAAGTTGGCCCTGGCTTCTGCGCGGTGCCCGCGCGCGATGTACTCGGTGTAACTGGGGTAGGCAATGGCCGACAAGATGCCGACGATAGCCACCACGATCATGAGTTCGATGAGGGTGAAACCTTTTTGTCGCATAGTGATAGTGGTGCTCATGGTTGCTGTCATATCTCCCGCCCGTTATTGGATTTGGCGCCAGCTGGGGCGCAAGGATTCTTCCGGCATGCGGGCGAGCTTTTCTTTGTTGTTCTTGGCGTCAATATCGACGTTTTCATATTTGCCGATCCCGATGATGCTGTGCGGGCCTTTCTCCACTTTCTTGCGTGAGATGCTGATGTATTTGCCGCTACCGACCGAGTAGCCATCGCCATCGGCCACGTTGAATTTGTCGTCTTTGTTCTTGTCCACCAGCGCTACTGAAGGAGCCTTGCCATCCATGATGTTGACAAAGGTGCGGTATTGATGCTCTTCGTCCACAGAGGTTGCATCGCAGCTCTCCACGTCGGCGCTGGCGGTCGATCCCTTGGCGGGTGCCTGCGACCACACCGTCAGCAGGTTGCTCGCATCGTAAAACTCCATGCCTTTGAGCAGGCGCTCGCCCGTAGCAGGCAGGTCTACGTACCAGCCGTTGAAGTTGCCCCAGTTTTCTGGCTTCAATTCGTTCGATGCGTTGGTTGGTTTAATCGCACCATAGGTGCCCGAATCGATTTCTGCGAATTCTTGCTGGGCCAGTTTGGCCGCGCTTGCCCCAGCACCGAGTGGCGTGGGTGTTGGTACGCAGTTATCCCCACTGGGGCAGCTACCGCCGCCGGGATGCACCTCCAGGCGCTTGCCCAGGCCAGGGGCGGGGTTGCGGTAGCGGTAGCGGGTGTTGTCCAGCACCGAATACAAGGTTTGCACACTCCTCTTATTGGGATCTCTTACTTCCACGTTACGGCCCGTGCCAAAGGCCACCATCATGCCGCCGACTTTCACGGTTTTGGCATCTTTGCCGCTGCCCACGATTCTGGTGCGGTCGTTGGCGCGCACGGTGGGTGGGGCGGTGATGGGTTGGATTTGATCGCGCGATGCAGAAGTCGGCGCTTCCAGTCCACTGGTGGTAAACAGCGGTTGGCCGCCAAAGGCAACGTTCCAGTCACTGGCGCTGGCGCTGGTCAGGTCAAACTTCCACAGATTGCCTAGGTTGTCGCCGGCATAGACCACGTCAGAGAGACCGTCACCATCCAGATCAATCACGCGTGGGGCCGACAGGCCGTTGTCGTTGGCCAGCCCGGTGCCAGGGGTGGGTGGCGCAGCCACGGTGCCTGCTGTAGGAATGCGCACCAGCTTTTTGTCGCCGTCCAGGTACTGGATGAGCAACACGGCACGCTGGTTGGTGCTGTTGTAGCCATTACCCATCACCACAGCCCAGCGGTTGTTGTTCAGGCGGGTGATTTGCGTGCTGCGCATGGCGTTGTTTTCGTCCAGCACGGGTTTGGCGGTGATGTAGCCAATGTCTTTGTCTTCCTCTACGGCTTCAAGGCAGGCGGTTTTTTCTGCGGCAACGGTCATGGCTGCGCAGTCAGGCACGGGCTCGGTGGCGGTAGAGCCACGGGTGCGGTCGAGTTTGACCAAGCTGGCTGCATTGGCCTCGGTAAATGCGGGTGCTGATCCGCTAGGCGCAGTGGTAGCGGTGGGGTTGGTCACGTCCAGCACAAAGTAGCCCTTGCCACCCAGGCCCAGTGTGCCCACCAGCAAGGTGCGCCAGTCGGGCACATAGTCGTCATAGCCCCCCGCCTTGGGGTCTTGCATCCCGCCGTTCATATCCACATCGCCGGTCATGGGTGAGCCATCGACAAAGTATTGATGGCCTGCGTTGTACGCGGGTGCGGTCAGGAGGGGCAGTTTGGGAACCACGCCTCGGGGCACATAGGCCAGTTTTTCTTCGCCTTTGCTGGCGGTAAAGCCGTGCAACATGCCATCGTTGCCGCCCACGTAGAGCATGGCGGGCCGTGCTTTGTGGTCGCGCACAAACGCGGCATAGCCCTTGAGCAGCGAAGTGCCTGCGGGCGCGCCTGTGTACCACACGTCAGAGTTGATGATGTCGCCTTGGCGGCTTTTGCGTTCACGGTATGGTTTGGCGATGGTGTAACCGGTGGACTCGGAGCCCTCCAGGCTGCGGTCGCCCCGGATGTAGTTCAGTCGCTGTTGGCCCTTGGTGGTGCCTTCGTCGGTGCCCGCTGTGTTTTTTTGCAGCCAGAGTTTTTGCGCTGTGCTTAAGTTGCTGTCATCGGAAGCCCATTGGAATGGCACTCCGCCCTTGGGTTTGGTATCGACCCATTGGTCGCTCCAGCTCAGTACCACGCGGTTGGTCACGCTCATGGCATCAAGCCTGTCGGCGGTGGTCTTGCCTTCCCAGCGTATGTCTGGTGCAGTAGTGCCATCGGGCTTGACGCGGTCGGCAGTGACAGATCCTTTCCAGCCATTTTTGGGTTCGTAGTTGCCTGTGAATTTTCCCACCTCATTAAGTGAAGCGTTGGAGCCGCTCGTGGCGGTGGACGTCATGTCTGGCTCGACGTTGGCGTTGATGGTTTTGACAATTTGCCGGAAGGCTTCTTTCAGTTCTTCTGCTTTTTCTACGGCGTAGAACTGGCCCCGGCCATTGATGGCAGCGTGCCACATGTCTTGCCCCGCTTCACCACCTACGACGGAAAACCACTGCGCCCGGCCAGCGGCATAGTCGGCAAAACTGCCGTCGTAACCATAAGGTAGGGTGCTAGAGGGGGTAATCAGCTTGCCATTGTTGCCATTATTGGTGACTGCATTATTACTATTAGCGAGTTCAGGGCCATCGTATTGCCAAAGAGGGCCGTCCTTCTTTTCATACCATTTATTTCCTATTTTTTCATTGATCCAATACCTGCCAATATTTTTCTCTGATTCCGTATTATTCCCAACCGGTCTGTATTGATTTTTAGGGATGGAGTCCGTACTGAAGCCGATAGTGAAGGTCACCATGTGTGGCCAAGTGGCAGGGTTGTAGCGAGGGTTCCAGTATTTTTTAAGGGTGGCTTGTTTCTTTGAGATGCTGTTAGTGAATGTTTCCTCGGGAGGTGCTTTGTCATATTCAGGAAGCGGGGATATTTCGCCGTCTAGGCTAGATGGCGGCTGGAGGTTTGTAGCCCAACTTTTGAATGACCAATCAGCTAATGAGCTAATGTATTCAGACTTATAGCCAGGATGATAGTCGCTCCAAGTTGGATAATCAATATCTCGATAAATCCAGGTTTGCGGATCGCTGCGCTTATAGGCGGTGCCATCGGGTAGAAAAAAAGGAGAGAATGTAGCTATCGGGTTATCTGTGCCGGCGGCTCCATTGGTGTTTCTTTCGGAGTCTTGATTGTCAAAATTAATCGGATTTGTATTAATTGGATATTCTTTTCTATAGTAGCCATTCCAATCGCCGTCGGTTAAAAGAATGTGGTAATTTCGGCGGCATCCTAATGGTTTGTTATTATTTTTGGCATCTGATAATTTTGAAGTTGGTTTGTCAGCCCAAGGCCCATTTATATGTAATTCCGCCCGCATATAATCGTCTGCTTGCTTGACAAGCCAGTGGGTTGGCGTATTTGTGCATGCTTTAAGAGCATTAACATATTTAATAAAATTTTCTCGATGCGTTGAATCAAGTACCCGCATGCTATTAGAAATATCGTTTTTTGATGCTGCTTCCGCATTAAGACTTTTTAAATTAAGCCCAGAGACAGATACACAATCACTTCTATTCCATCCATCTTTATTTGCGACAGCTGGATGTAGACCAAAAGACTGCCAAGCCATCCGTATTTTTTTATCGGGCAATAAATCTTTATCGTTGAAAACTTCTTTCAGGGCATCTTGTAGTACCTGAATGCGAGTTTTGGTGTAGGGATTTTTGTCTTTGTCATATGGCTTGCTTGGATCTTTCAGTGCCATGTCTTCTTCGTCCATGCTGCCCGAGTCATCCAGCGAGAGGATGACGTTGGGTGCCACATAAGGCAGTACTGTGCCCGGCGGGGCGGTAGCCAAATCCAGCGCCCATACACTGTGTGGTGTCAGCGCTGCACCGGCGGCCAGGGCGAGCAAAGTTTTGCGAAAACGGGGTGGGTTGCGGCGGGGCATGGTGGCTGCTCCTTCAGTCAATGGTTTTATGGTCAAAAGTGGCTCTAGGGCTTATGGAGAAGGCGCTATAAGCTATTTTTTTGATAGTGGATCAGTCTTTGACGAACTGGCGGGCGTAGGTTTGTTGCAGCACGGCCATAGTGTTGCCTTTGCGGCCATAGGCCAGCGCAGTAATGCGGTACACCACGTTGGGCTTGAGGTTCAGGTTCAGCAGGTTGGCGGTGGCGGCGCCACCCGCGCCCACGATCAGGCCAGAGTTCTTGCTGCTCTCGTCGTAAGGCATCACTTCAATCCAGTACCAGCCACCACGGTTGGCAGCACTGCGGTCGGCCAGGATGGGGTTGGTAGGGTTGTCGGCATCGCCCAAAGTGGCGCCGCTGAACTGGCCATAGCGCGCGCCTGGGGTCACACTGCCCACGGTCTTGGTCATGCTGGCCAGTGAAAACTCACCCGTTGCCAGCCCAGTTTCGTCTTTTTTGTTCCAGAAGTCTTGTCGACCGGCGCGCTTGGTACACAGGCCGTGGCTGCATTTGGCGGTGGTTTTGGTGTCCAGGTCTGCCAGCAGGGGTGTGACGTCTTGGGTTTCCAGCGGGATTTTGGGGGCGTCGGCGACTTTGTCGCGGCAGTTGGTGGCAGTGCAGGCGCTGCCATCAGGATTCTCATTCCGGATGTCGAGTTCAGCGTCTTGCAGCAGGGCCTGGGCGGCCTCAAAGGCGCGCTGGTAGTCGGCATCGTTGCCCACCAGCATTTCATTGAACAGCGACGTGCGCGATGCCCACAGCGCCAGCAGCATGGACAGCATGACAAACACAATCACCACAAACAGCGCTACGCCGCGTTGGCGCGGACGCTGGTGGTGGGGTAAAGAGAGGCTTTGCATGGTAGCTTTTCTCATTGGGGGGTAATCACCGAGCCAATCAACCCTTGGCTGCGCAGCTGGAAGGTATTGCGAAAAGCGATGTGCAGGCGCTTGTTGCGCGTACCGGTCAGGGTTGTCATGTTGACGGCTGTGCCATCGCAGTCGGTGTAAGTGCTGCCAGCGGGCATATCGATGGATTCGTTGCCGTAAAGCACCAGGCACACCTGGACTGCTTGCACTTGCGCCCACTTGGTCACACCGCTGGCATCGACGGTTTTGATGGTGCTGGCGCCCGGCACGGTGTTGTCTTGCAACAGGTAGCGCACCTGGAAGTTGGCTACGTTGTTGATGATGGCTTGCGGCGTGCCGGTGCCTGCGCATCGCAGTTCTCGTCGGGTCGGATCGCTGGCGGGGGTGTAGAGCTGAAACTGGCTCTGTATCAAGGAGGGGGTGCCGTCTTGACCCAAACAGTTGCGGTGCAGTGATGCCTCTGACGCGTTGATAAACACCGGCTCTGTGTAATTGCGGTAGCCCACCGAGAGGGCGTATTCGTCCGTACTGGGGGTCTGTTTGCCTGTGATGGTCTGCGTGGCCGGTTCAAAGCCGGGGTCGGTGCCCGAGGCTGCAATTGCAACCTCAAAAGCGGCGGGTATCAAGTAGGTAGATTCTGTGGTGGCGGTGCCGGGATCTAGGTTCAGGCGCAGTGATCCGGCCTGGCGCAGTTGCAGGCCGATCACGCGCATGGCGTAGCTGCCTTGTTGTTGGATGAGGCTGGCGTCGCTGACGGTGCCCGAGATGCCACGCGAGACCATCAGCGCGCCCATGGCTACCGCCACCGTGAGCAAGCCGATGGTGATGCCTACCATCAACTCAATCAGCGTGACGCCGCGCTGGGTTTGTGGGCGCATGGCCTGTTTTTTAAGGTATTTTTGGCCTGTAGGCCTTATACAGCGGGCGTGAGCAGCTATGCTTTTTGATGTCATTTCAAACCCCTGGGCAGTAGTACACAATGATTCCACCGGGGGCGTAGGGCGCACAGCGCGACGGTGCTACCAGATATTGCAGGTGGCAGGTGTGGTCGGCGGGGCAGGCGTTGGTGTTTGTGTCATCGCCTGCGCCTGCTGTCAATGTGGCGTTGATGTTGTCTTTGTAGACCTTCTTCTCTGCTTCAGTCAGACCAGTCAAATCGCGCTCGTTTTCGCGCCAGGCCACGATCACGCCCAGTTGGCGGCGGTTGCCATTGGTCTCACCGGGGGCGACAAAAATGCTGGCTTTGCCCAGTGGCAGGTTTTCACGCACGCTTCTTTTCCAGACAGCCACGTCGTAAGCGGCCAGGTTGGCTGCGGTGCAACCGCCGGAGCAGTCGGGCACGGTGGGCGTAGCCGCAAAGTTTGTCACGTAGCTGTTGAGGTTGGCCAGAGCGCTGGGGTTGGCCTTCATACGTTCGCCCATGTCTTCAATCAGCCGAATGGCCTGGGCGCGGCGCACGCTGGTTTGGGTGTCGGTCAGGGTGCGCATTTGCACGCCCAAAATGCCCAAAATGCCTAGTGCCATCACAACGATGGCCACCAAAGACTCGATCAGGGTAACGCCGCGCTGTATACGGCTGCGCAAGGAGGTTACGTTTTGGGGCATGAAGCTTCCTCAAGAACTCGAATGCGACCGCCCGATGCCATGCAAATAGTTCGGGTGGCGGGTGATGAAACGCCCGTAGGCACAGGTGAAAAAGTAAAGCCTTTTAAGTTCAGGCCGCTCATCATTCCGTAGCGATCAACCTTGATGTTGGTGCCGCCGCTGCTGTGCATGACATTGACGTTGGCGGGTGTGTTGAAGGTTTGCAAAATTTCTTCGCCATCTTTCCATTTGCCGTTGTTATCACTGTCTATAAAAACAAACCAGCCGCAGCCCCATTCCTGGCTGGTTTCGGCCAAGGTGCAGCCAGGGGTGGTTTTCGGGTTTTTCTGAATGCCGATCCATCCCCCGCGCTTGATGGCCTCCGAGCGGGCGTAATACAGCGTGCTGGTCATGCTTTCAACGGCTTGGCGTACCCGCCAACGATCTATCGTTGTGCCGAAGCTGGGTGCGGCCAGTGCCGCCAAAACGGCCACGATGGCGGTAACCACCATGGTTTCTATCAGCGTGAAGCCGCGCGTTTTGGGCGTACAAGCGGCTTGCTGTCTGGTTGTCTGCGCTAGTCGCATGCCTCGCTTCCTTTCTTTTGCTTGATGCGCCCACCTGCCGATAGGCACAGCTTGAGTGCATTGGGGCTGCTGGCATCGCTGCCTTTGGGCGCCAAGGTCAGCGCTACTTGAGTGCCGCCGAGGGAGCCCCAGCGGTCTGCGGTCAGTGTGGCGCTGGCGGGGTCAGGTGTGATGGTGACTTGCGGCAGTGCTGCTGTGACTTGCAAGTCGCATTCGTTGGGCGTCTTGGTCGCGTCGCAGGTGTCTTGTGCGGTGTTGCCGTTGGCGTCATGAAAAACGCTCCAGCCGCTGTTCCAGTTGGTGCCATCGGTGGCTTTGATAACGATGTTGCCCCCGCGCTTGATGGCTTCCGAGCGGGCGTAATACAGGCTGGACTGGAGTGATTCCGTGGCATCACGCACGCGCCAACGTTCAATGATGGGGGTGAAGCTGGGGCCTGCCAGCGCGGCCAGCACGGCCACGATGGCCACTACGACCATGGTTTCTATCAGGGTAAAACCGCGTTGCACTCGTTGCGCAGGCGTAAAAGTCGATGCATACATGGCGTCCATGTTACGCAGCCAGAACGTGGTGCGTCGCCGTAGCGGGATAAGCGGCGGTGGTGTGCGGATCAGCGGCAGCTGTCTGGTGCTGGCAGTCTAGCGGCGGGTGTACCCAAGGCAGGCACCTGCATCGGGGCGGCCTTTGCACTCGCGGTACAGGCGCCGGTCGCGCTCTTTTGTACTTTCCTCAGAAGAGCTGCCGAAGTATTTGACGCGCACGCTGCCTTTCTTTTCGCTGGCAGCTTGGCTGCTGTTGGTACTGTCTTTTTTCTTGCGTGCGGCGTGGGCCTCGGCAGGTGCGGCCAGCAGGCCCACTGCCAGGCAGGCGCACAGCAGCGCAGCGGGCAGGGCGTGGCGCAGGGGGCGGTGTGGGGTGGGTGTTGTCTGGTGGATCGTGGTGCGCATGGTGGCGTTGCTTTCCGGGTGGTGGCTGGGTGCGTGAATCGTGCCATGCGAAGCGCGGTGCGGGCATGCGGGTATTGCCTGCTGTGGCGTGTCGCGAAAGCGGTTTTCGCGACATTTTTGCGTGTTTAATGTCGCGATTGAACCATGCGAGACAGGAGTAAACCATGTCCAGACCCCTGCCGACACAAGCCCAGCAAGCGGTGCTGGAGGCGATTGCCCGTTTTGCTGATGGTGCCAGCACCGAGCAGATTCAAGAAAGCCTCGCGGCGCCGCCCCATCGCCGTACTTTGCAGCGCTGGCTCAATGATTTGATGGCCCAGGCGCGCGTGTACCGCCAAGGCCAGGGGCGGAGCGTCAAATACCGGCTGGGCGAAGCCGCCAAACCGGGTACCACGGCCCAGGGGGCAAGCCTGCTCCCCTTGTCGCCCCAGGCCAAGGAGGTTGAGGCGCTGGTTCGCCAGCCCTTGGCGCTGCGCCAGCCTGTGGGTTACCGCCGAGCCTTTCTGGATGGCTACCGCCCCAACGAAACCTGGTATTTGCCCCAGGATGTGCGCGATGACTTGCTGGCCCAGGGGCAGGCCGTGGCCACTAGCGAGCCCGCTGGCACATATGCCCGCAAAATTGCCAATCGGTTGCTGATTGATTTGTCCTGGAACTCCAGCCGTCTGGAAGGCAACACCTATTCGCTGCTGGAGACGGAGCGCTTGCTGTCCGTCGGTGAAGCCGCAGTGGGCAAGAATGCTCTGGAGGCGCAAATGATTCTGAACCACAAAGAAGCCATCGAGTTTCTGATTGATTCAGCCAGCGACATTGGCTTTAACCGCTACACAGTGCTCAACCTGCATGCGCTGCTGTCCGACAATTTGCTCGACGACCCCACCGCCAGCGGACGTTTGCGCAGCATCGCTGTGGGCATTGGGCAGACAACGTTTTTGCCTTTGGAGGGGCCGCAGCGCATTGCCGAGTGTTTTGACCAGATTCTGGATACGGCAGCGGCCATACGCGATCCGTTCGAGCAGGCTTTTTTTGTGATGGTGCATTTGCCTTACCTGCAGCCCTTTGAGGATGTGAATAAGCGTGTCTCGCGGCTGGCGGCCAATATCCCACTGATACAACGCAACCTGTGCCCGCTATCGTTTGTGGATGTGGAGCAAGCCGCGTACATCAGCGCCATGCTGGGCGTTTATGAACTCAATCGCGTGGAGTTGCTGCGTGATGTGTTTGTCTGGGCTTACAAGCGCTCCTGCGCCCGTTACTCGGCTGTTCGCCAGTCGCTGGGAGAGCCTGACCCGTTCCGTTTGCAGTACCGGCAGCAAATCACCCAGGCAGTGACCGAAGTGGTGCGAGAGGCCTTGGGCAAGCTGCAAGCCGTCAGCGCGGTGCGGCGCTTTGCCCAAGCGCAGATCAAGCCCCAGGACAGAGAGCGTTTCATTGAGGTGGTGGAGACGCAGCTCCTGAGCCTGCATGAAGGCAGCATTGCGCGCTACCGCCTGCGACCCAGTGAGTTTCAGGTCTGGCAGGCGCACTGGAAATGAGGCGCCGCCCGGCTACAAATAGGGCAGTCGCTATAATCGACAGGTTTTGCATGGTGCAAGACGCACGCCGGTAGCCCTTCCAGTTTCTGGCGCAAGTAAAACCCGCGCTGGCTGCCCGTTTATGGGGTGGCAAGCCGCATTACAGGAAATTTCCAAATGATCGCATCCTCCATCAAGGCCGAAGTCGTCAAGGCCAACGCCCGTGCTGCCAACGATACCGGTAGCCCTGAAGTGCAAGTGGCCCTGCTGACGGCCCGCATCAACGAACTGATGCCCCACTTCAAGACCCACGCCAAAGACCACCACGGTCGCCGTGGCCTGCTGCGCATGGTGAGCCGTCGCCGCAAGCTGCTGGACTACCTCAAGGCCAAGAACGCTGAGCGTTACACCGCTTTGATCGCCAAGCTGGGTCTGCGCAAGTAAGCGCTGTCGCATGCAAAAACGCCTGGGTTAGCACGCTAGCTCAGGCGTTTTTTACTTTGCCAGTGTCCAAGATCAGAGCGAAGCTGTGTCATTCCACTGAACTTCCGCGTGCGGTTTCAATGGAATGGCATCGTGTTCTGAATAGGCCTCTGGCGCCCGCTGGTACTGCGTTACCAGCTATCTAATCAGGAGCAAAAATGAGCATTTTCAACAAAGTCACCAAGTCTTTCCAATGGGGCGACAAGACCGTCATCATGGAAACCGGCGAAGTCGCCCGCCAGGCCTCTGGTGCCGTTGTGGTCAACATTGACGATACCGTGGTGCTGGCCACGGTGGTGGCCTCCAAAGGTGCCAAGCCCGGCCAGGACTTCTTCCCGCTGACGGTGGATTACATCGAGAAGACCTATGCCGCTGGCAAGATTCCCGGCAGCTTTTTCAAGCGCGAAGCCAAGCCCAGCGAGCACGAAACCCTGACCAGCCGCCTGATCGACCGTCCGATCCGCCCGCTGTTCCCCGAAGGCTTCTTCAACGAAGTGCATGTGGTCATCCACACGCTGTCGCTGAACCCTGAAGTGGATGCAGACATTGCCGCGCTGATTGCCTCCAGCGCTGCGCTGGCCATTTCCGGCATTCCGTTCAGCGGCCCCATCGGCGCCGCGCGCGTGGGCTATGTCAATGGTGAGTACGTGCTCAACCCCGGCCAGACGCTGCGCAAGAGCAGCCAGATGGATCTGGTGGTGGCCGGTACCGAAGCTGCCGTGCTGATGGTCGAGTCCGAAGCGCAGCAACTGCCCGAAGACGTGATGCTGGGCGCTGTGGTGTTTGGCCATGAGCAGGGCAAGATTGCCATCAATGCCATCCATGAGCTGGTGCGTGACGCCGGCAAGCCGGTGTGGGACTGGAGCGCCCCGCCCAAAGACGAGGCCCTGATTGCCAAAGTCACGCAATTTGCCGAAGAAAAACTGCGCGCCGCTTACCAGATTCGCAACAAGCAGGCCCGCACCCACGCTTGCCGCGAGGCCTACGCCGTGGTCATGGCCGACCTGAAGGAAGCTGGTGTGGAGTTCGATGCCGTCAAGGTCGAAGGCATGTTGTTTGACATCGAAGCACGCATCGTGCGCAGCCAGATTCTGGCCGGTGAGCCCCGCATTGATGGCCGCGACACGCGCACGGTGCGCCCCATTGAAATCCGCAGCAGCGTGCTGCCGCGTGCCCACGGCTCGTCGCTGTTCACCCGTGGCGAAACCCAGGCGCTGGCCGTGACCACGCTGGGCACCGAGCGCGATGCCCAGCGCATCGACGCCTTGATGGGCGAATACGAAGACCGCTTCATGCTGCACTACAACATGCCTCCCTTTGCCACCGGCGAAGTCGGTCGCATGGGCAGCACCAAGCGCCGCGAAATCGGCCATGGCCGCCTGGCCAAGCGCGCACTGACCGCGGTGCTGCCGAGCAAGGAAGAATTCCCCTACACCATTCGCGTGGTGTCGGAGATCACCGAATCCAACGGCTCCTCGTCGATGGCATCGGTGTGCGGCGGCTGCCTGTCGATGATGGATGCGGGCGTGCCCATGAAGGCGCATGTGGCTGGTATTGCCATGGGCCTGATCAAGGAAGACAACCGTTTTGCCGTGCTGACCGACATCCTGGGCGATGAAGATCACCTGGGCGACATGGACTTCAAGGTGGCTGGCACCACCGCCGGTATCACGGCGTTGCAAATGGACATCAAAATCCAGGGCATCACCAAGGAAATCATGCAAGTCGCCCTGGCCCAGGCCAAAGAAGCGCGCATGCACATCCTGGGCAAGATGCAAGAAGCCATGGGCGAGGCCAATACCGAAGTCTCCAGCTTCGCGCCCAAGCTCTACACCATGAAGATCAACCCCGAGAAGATCCGCGACGTGATCGGCAAGGGTGGTTCGGTGATTCGTGCATTGACCGAAGAGACCGGTTGCCAGATCAACATCGACGAAGACGGCACCATCACCATCGCCTCGACCGACACGGCCAAGGCCGATGAAGCCAAGCGCCGCATCGCGCAAATCACGGCTGTGGTGGAAATCGGCAAAGTGTATGAAGGCCCAGTCACCAAGATTCTGGACTTTGGCGCGCTGATCAACCTGCTGCCTGGCAAGGACGGCCTGCTGCACATCAGCCAGATCGCCCACGAGCGCGTCGAGCGCGTGAGCGACTACCTGACCGAAGGCCAGATCGTCAAGGTCAAGGTCATGGAAACTGACGAAAAAGGCCGCATCAAGCTGTCCATGAAAGTGCTGGCTGAGCGTCCCCAGGGCGGTGACCGCCCTGAGCGTGGCGAGCGCCAAGAGCGTGCTGAGCGCCAGGAGCGCCGTGAGCCCGCCGCAGCGCGTGACAACGAGCAGCAGCCAGCACAGCAGCCTGCCCAGGACGCGCCAGGCCAAGTCAGCGGCTAACGTCAATTTGCTATTGATATGAGAGCTGCTAGCGCCCGCCAGTCGGGCGCTAGAGGCCAAAATCATTCAAATTAACGGAGCGCCTTCAGAGCATGCTTGCTGTAGAAATTTCATCGTTTGGCGAACCCGGCGTTCTGCGCCTGGGTGAGCGTCCTGTGCCGGTGGCCGGTGCGGGGGAGTTGCTGATCCGCGTGAGCGCCAGCGGCATCAACCGGCCTGATGTGCTGCAACGCAAGGGCCACTATGCGCCGCCGCCGGGCACCTCTGACCTGCCGGGTCTGGAGGTGGCGGGGGTGATTGAGGGGGGCGATGAGTCCGCCATGGCCCAGGCCGGTCTGCACGTGGGCGATCGCGTCTGCGCGCTGGTGGCTGGTGGTGGCTACGCCCAGTGGTGCGTGGCTCCCGTGGTGCAGTGCCTGCCCGTGCCCGCCGGATTCAGCGACGTAGAGGCTGCCTCTTTGCCCGAAACCTTCTTCACGGTGTGGAGCAATGTGTTCGAGCGTGGCCGTTTGCAGCCGGGGGAGGTTTTGCTGGTGCAAGGCGGAAGCAGCGGCATCGGCGTGACTGCCATCCAGCTGGGCCGGGCGCTGGGCGCTACCGTCATCGTCACGGCGGGCAGCGATGACAAATGTGCGGCCTGTCTGGCGCTGGGCGCCCACCATGCCATCAACTACCGCACGCAAGATTTTGTCGCTGAGGTGCAGCGCATCACGGCGGGCAAAGGCGTGGATGTGGTGCTGGACATGGTGGCAGGCAGCTACGTGGCCCGCGAGGTGCAGTGTCTGGCAGAAGATGGCCGTCTGGTGATCATCGCCGTCCAAGGTGGTGTACAGAGCACGTTCGATGCGGGGCTGGTTTTGCGACGGCGCCTGACCATTACCGGTTCCACGTTGCGGCCCCGGCCCGTGGCCTTCAAGGGCGCGATTGCGCAGGCCTTGCGCGAGCGGGTGTGGCCTTTGCTGGCCGCCGGTGCCGTGCGCCCAGTGATCCACCGCACCTTTGCCGCTGCCGATGCGGCACAGGCGCACGCTTTGATGGAGTCCAGTCAGCACACTGGCAAGATTGTTTTGACGTGGTAAGCATGAACAAAAAACTGATCGCAGGCAATTGGAAAATGAACGGCAGCTTGGCTGCCAACGACGCCTTGGTGCGTGCGCTGGTGGCAGGGCTGGCAGGGCAGGGTGGTTGTGACGTGGCTGTGGCTGTGCCCGCGCCCTACTTGGCGCAGGTGCAGTCCCTGGTTGCGGGCTCGGCCCTGGCGCTGGCGGCGCAGGATGTGTCTGCGCACGAGGCAGGTGCTTACACGGGGGAAGTGTCGGCCTTGATGTTGCGCGACTTCGCGGTGCGCTACGCCTTGGTTGGGCACTCGGAGCGGCGTCAATACCATGCCGAGTCGGATGCCTGCGTGGCGCTGAAGGCACAGCGTGCGCTGGCCGCTGGCATTACACCCATTGTGTGTGTCGGTGAAACGCTGGCCGAACGCGAAGCGGGAGAAACTGAAGCCGTGGTGCGTCGCCAGCTGGCAGCGGTCATCCATGTCAATGGCCATTGCATCAGTGAAGTGGTGGTGGCGTACGAGCCCGTGTGGGCCATCGGTACAGGCAAAACTGCCACGCCAGAGCAGGCGCAGCAGGTGCATGCCGTGCTGCGTGCGCAGTTGGCAGCGGCCAGCGACAAGGCGGCACGCATTCGACTGCTCTACGGCGGCAGCATGAATGCGGGCAATGCGCAGCAGCTGCTGGCCCAACCCGACATTGATGGCGGGCTGGTCGGGGGCGCCTCGCTCAAGCCCGCAGACTTCTTGCAAATTATCGCTGCAGCCCAATAAGGATAAGCGCTAGGCGCTATCAAATCAGGAGTTATCGAAGAATGAATTTACTTGTGAACGTGATTTTGGCAGCACAGATTTTGACCGCCTTGGGCATGATCGGTTTGATTCTGATCCAGCATGGCAAAGGTGCTGACATGGGGGCGGCTTTTGGCAGTGGCAGTTCGGGCAGTCTGTTTGGCGCCAGCGGAAGCGCCAACTTCCTGTCGCGCACTACTGCAGTGCTGGCGGCCGTGTTTTTTGTCTGTACGCTGGCGTTGGCCTATTTTGGTAGCGCCCGTCCGCAAAGCACAGGCAGTGTGTTGGAGACAGTGGCGCCCGTGGTGGTGCCAGACGCTGGTTCGGCTGCGGCTATTCCGGGCAATGTGGCGCCAGCTGCGGTTCCTGCCTCTGGTGCCGCAGAGATTCCCGCCAAATAAACCTGCGCAATCATTTTTTGACAATGTATCAAGGTATAATCGCGGACTGTCTGGAAAGCAAAAAAGTTCCTCAAGCCATCCAGGCAACGCGATAGCCGTCGTGGTGAAATTGGTAGACACGCTATCTTGAGGGGGTAGTGGCGAAAGCTGTGCGAGTTCGAGTCTCGCCGACGGCACCAAACAAAAAAACAAGCTCATGCCCATGTGCCATTTTCTGGTCATGGTGCATGCAGTTACAGCGGTGAGCACATCCACAAGATGAACCTCGATCAATATCTCCCCGTTCTATTGTTCATCTTGGTAGGCATAGCGGTCGGTGTCGTGCCGCTGGCGCTGGGATATATCTTGGGGCCCAACAGGCCCGATCCCCAAAAAAATTCCCCTTATGAATGCGGCTTCGAAGCTTTCGAAGATGCCCGCATGAAGTTCGATGTGCGCTACTACCTGGTTGCCATCCTCTTTATTCTTTTTGATCTTGAAATCGCCTTCCTGATTCCCTGGGCTGTGTCGCTGCAGGAGGTTGGGGTGACTGGTTTTGTCGCTGTGATTATCTTTCTGGCCGTTCTGGTTGTGGGTTTTGCCTACGAGTGGAAAAAAGGTGCGCTGGATTGGGAATGATCAGGTTTGAGCGGGGATTGACACAATGATTGAAGGCGTGATGAAAGAAGGCTTCGTCACCACGAGTTACGACTCTGTGGTGAATTGGGCCAAAACCGGCTCTTTGTGGCCCATGACCTTTGGTCTGGCGTGCTGTGCTGTGGAAATGATGCACGCAGCAGCTGCACGTTATGACATCGGTCGATTTGGTGCCGAGGTCTTTCGTGCTAGTCCACGCCAGTCTGATTTGATGATTGTTGCGGGAACCTTGTGCAACAAGATGGCGCCCGCTTTGCGCAAGGTGTATGACCAGATGTCGGAGCCGCGCTGGGTTTTGTCCATGGGGTCGTGCGCCAATGGCGGTGGTTATTACCACTACAGCTATTCAGTCGTGCGCGGTTGTGATCGTATTGTGCCTGTGGATGTGTATGTGCCTGGTTGCCCTCCAACGGCTGAGGCGCTGATCTACGGCATTATCCAGTTGCAGCAAAAAATACGTCGCACCAATACCATTGCGCGCGCTTGAGGTGGTGTCATGACAAACGTAGCTATCAGCCCTGAAAACCTCAAAAATGCCATTGCCCAAGCCTTGGGCGAGAAAGTGCGCGCAGTCAAGGTGGCTTTGGATGAGGTAACTATTGAAGTTGCTGCAAAGCATTATCTGGAAGCCATGCGCATTTTGCGTGAGGCGCCAGGTTGCCGTTTTGAACAGCTGATTGATTTGTGTGGAGTAGATTATTCTGCCTACAAAGATCGTGAGCAAGAAGGGTTGCGTTACTGTGTGGTTTCGCACTTGCTTTCTGTGAGTTTGAATCAGCGTTTGCGCGTCAAAGTATTTTGTCCGGATGATGATTTTCCAGTTGTTGCGTCGCTGACCACTTTGTGGGAAGGCGCTGGCTGGTTTGAGCGCGAGGCCTTTGATTTGTTTGGCATCGTATTTGATGGTCACGGCGATCTGCGTCGCATTTTGACGGACTACGGTTTCATTGGGCATCCTTTCCGTAAAGACTTTCCGTTGTCCGGTAATGTTGAAATGCGTTACGACGCTGACCAGCGTCGTGTGATTTATGAGCCGGTAACGATTGAGCCGCGTGAAGTCACGCCACGCATCATCCGTGAAGATAAATACGGAGGCCTGCACTAAGGCGCTTTGTGCCTTCTCTGGTGAAACATGGCTGAAATCAAAAATTATTCTCTGAACTTTGGTCCCCAGCATCCGGCTGCGCACGGTGTGCTGCGCTTGGTGTTGGAGCTTGATGGTGAGGTGGTTCAGCGTGCTGATCCGCACATTGGTCTGTTGCACCGTGCTACCGAAAAATTGGCTGAACACAAGACCTTTATCCAATCGCTTCCTTATATGGATCGGTTGGATTACGTGTCGATGATGTGCAATGAGCATGCCTATTGCCTGGCAATCGAGAAGTTGCTGGGCATTGAGGTTCCGGTTCGCGCGCAGTACATCCGTGTGATGTTTGCTGAAATCACTCGTCTGCTGAATCACTTGATGTGGCTTGGTTCGCACGGGAACGACTGCGGCAGCTCCACCATCTTGATCTACACTTTCCGTGAGCGTGAAGATCTGTTTGACATGTATGAGGCAGTGTCTGGCGCACGCATGCATGCTGCTTACTTCCGTCCAGGCGGCGTGTATCGCGACCTGCCTGACAGCATGCCCCAGTACAAGGCAAGCAAGGTGCGCAATGCCAAATCGTTGGAAGAGCGCAATCAGAACCGTAAGGGTTCTTTGCTTGATTTTATTGATGATTTCACACAGCGCTTTCCAGCTTGTGTGGATGAGTATGAAACCTTGTTGACAGAAAACCGTATCTGGAAGCAGCGTACGGTGGGTATTGGTGTGGTTCAGCCTGAACGCGCCATCAATCTGGGTATGACAGGCCCTATGTTGCGTGGCTCTGGTATTGCCTGGGATTTGCGCAAGGCGCAGCCCTATGATGTTTATGATCGCCTCGATTTTGATATCCCTGTGGGCGAAACCGGCGATTGCTATGACCGCTATTTGGTACGCGTTCAGGAAATGCGCCAGTCCAATCGCATCATCAAGCAATGCGTAGATTGGTTGCGTGCCAATCCTGGCCCTGTTATTACCGATAACCATAAGGTTGCGCCACCCAGCCGTGAATCCATGAAGTCGAACATGGAGGAGTTGATCCACCACTTCAAGTTGTTCACGGAAGGATTTCATGTGCCAGAAGGTGAAGCTTACGCTGCGGTAGAGCATCCCAAAGGCGAGTTTGGCATTTATCTGGTAAGCGATGGTGCCAATAAGCCCTATCGTTTGAAAATTCGAGCGCCTGGTTTTGTGCATTTGTCGGCATTAGATGAAATGTCGCGTGGTCATATGTTGGCAGACGTTGTTGCCATTATTGGCACGATGGATATCGTGTTCGGAGAAATTGACCGATGATTTCTGAAGCGACCAAGGCGCGTTTTGCGCGGGAAGTGGCCAAATACCCAGCCGAGCAAAAGCAATCGGCTGTTATGGCTTGTCTGGCCATTGTTCAGCAAGAGCAAGGCCATGTCAGTGAAGCCAGTGAGGCAGTGATTGCCGAGTATCTCGGTATGCCCCAAATTGCTGTCCATGAGGTCACTACCTTCTACAACATGTACAACCAGCAAGCAGTAGGAAAATACAAGCTGGCTGTGTGTACCAATTTGCCATGTCTTTTGCGCGATGGGGCTAAGGCATTGGAGCATCTTGAACAAAAACTCGGTGTTTCCATGGGGCAAACCACTGCTGATGGATTATTTACCTTACAACAGTGTGAATGCCTCGGCGCTTGCGCCGATGCGCCGGTAATGTTGGTGAATGATCGGAATATGTGCAGTTTTATGGGCCATGAAAAGCTCGATCAGCTGGTCGATGCTTTGCGTGCAGCGGAGGAAAAGAAATGAGCAGTTCTGCCCAAATCCTCGCCCAATTCCAATCAGCCGGAATAGAAACCTGTTTTCATGGTCGGCATATTGACCCACAAATCTATGCCGATCTGAATGGTTCTAACTGGACTCTGAAAGATTACGAAGCGCGTGGTGGTTACCAAGCTTTGCGCTCTATATTGGGAAAAGATGGCGGCGAAGGGCTGACCCAAGACCAAGTGATTGCCAGTGTCAAGGAGTCTGGCTTGCGCGGTCGTGGCGGTGCCGGCTTCCCCACGGGACTGAAGTGGAGCTTTATGCCCCGTCAGTTTCCAGGTCAAAAGTATTTGGTCTGCAATTCCGACGAAGGTGAGCCGGGGACTTGCAAAGACCGCGACATTTTGATGTTCAACCCCCATATCGTGATCGAGGGGATGATCATTGCCGCTTATGCCATGGGTATTTCAGTGGGTTATAACTATATCCACGGTGAAATCTTCCAAGTTTATGAGCGTTTTGAAGCTGCCTTGGAAGAGGCGCGCGCTGCCGGTTACTTGGGTGATTCTATTTTAGGCAGTGCCTTCAGTTTCCAACTGCATGCCCACCATGGCTTTGGTGCCTACATTTGTGGAGAAGAAACTGCACTGCTGGAATCTCTGGAAGGTAAAAAAGGCCAGCCGCGCTTCAAGCCGCCTTTTCCTGCTAGTTTTGGGTTGTATGGCAAACCCACCACGATCAACAACACCGAAACTTTTGCTGCGGTTCCCTGGATTATTCGCAACGGTGGGGCTGCCTACTTGGCATGTGGTAAGCCGAATAACGGTGGTACAAAAATTTATTCCGTCAGTGGGGATGTGGAGAGGCCTGGCAACTACGAAGTTCCCATGGGAACTCCTTTCGCCAAGTTGCTGGAGCTGGCTGGTGGTGTCCGTACAGGGCGTCAGCTCAAAGCGGTCATCCCCGGTGGCTCCTCGTCGCCTGTTCTGCCTGCATCCATCATCATGGAATGCACCATGGACTACGATTCGATTGCCAAGGCTGGTTCCATGCTGGGTTCGGGTGCCGTGATCGTCATGGATGACAGCCGTTGCATGGTGGAGTCGCTCAAGCGTCTGTCTTATTTTTATATGCATGAGTCTTGTGGCCAGTGCACACCATGTCGTGAAGGTACTGGTTGGCTTTGGCGTCTGGTGGATCGAATTCACCGCGGTGAAGGGCGTCCGCAAGATATGGATGTGCTGGACTCTGTGGCCAGCAATATCATGGGCCGAACCATCTGTGCTTTGGGTGATGCTGCAGCCATGCCCGTGCGAGCCATGATCAAGCATTTCAGGCCTGAGTTTGAGGCGCTGATCCAGAAGAATGTTTCCCAGGCCGTGGCCTCTGCCTGATCGTGAGAAAAGCATATGGTTGAAATTGAACTTGACGGTCAGAAGGTGGAAATCGCTGAAGGTTGCATGGTGATGCATGCTGCTGAAAAAGCGGGCACCTACATACCGCATTTTTGTTATCACAAAAAGCTATCTATCGCTGCCAATTGCCGCATGTGTCTGGTAGAGGTAGAAAAGGCACCCAAACCGATGCCTGCCTGTGCCACGCCTGTCACCCAAGGTATGGTCGTCCGCACCAAAAGTGATAAGGCGATACAGGCTCAAAAATCCGTGATGGAGTTTTTGCTCATCAACCATCCGCTGGATTGCCCTATATGTGATCAGGGTGGTGAGTGCCAGTTACAGGATTTGGCCGTGGGTTACGGCGGCACTTCTTCGCGCTACGAAGAAGAAAAACGTGTGGTGTTTCATAAGGATGTCGGCCCTCTTATCTCCATGGAGGAAATGAGTCGCTGCATTCATTGCACCCGTTGCGTGCGATTTGGTCAGGAAGTGGCTGGCGTCATGGAGTTGGGGATGATTCACCGTGGTGAGCATTCCGAAATCACCACTGTGACCGGCGACACCATCGATTCCGAGTTGTCGGGCAACATGATTGATATTTGCCCTGTGGGTGCTTTGACCAGCAAGCCATTTCGCTACAGCGCTCGTACCTGGGAGCTGTCCCGTCGCAAGTCGATCAGTCCCCATGACTCGACGGGTGCTAATCTGGTGGTGCAAGTCAAAAACCACAAGGTCATGCGTGTTTTGCCTTTCGAAAATGAAGACGTCAACGAATGCTGGATTGCTGACCGTGATCGCTTCTCGTATGAAGCCCTGAATAGTGCTGAGCGTCTGACGCGCCCCATGCTTAAGCAAGGAGGTGTCTGGAGTGAAGTGGATTGGCAGACCGCGCTCGAATACATCGCCAACGGTTTGCAGCAAATCAAGAAAGACCACGGTGCCAACAAGATCGGTGCCTTGGTCAGCCCTCACAGTACGCTGGAAGAGTTGTACTTGGCGCGTGCTCTGGTGCAAGGCTTGGGTAGCAACAACATCGACTATCGTCTGCGCAATGCAGAATTCGCCACCCAGCACGGCGTAAATTGGTTGGGCTGCTCCATTGCTTCTTTGTCCGCTTTGCAATCGGTTTTGGTGGTTGGATCCAACCTCCGCAAAGACCATCCTTTGTTTGCGCAGCGTGTGCGCCAAGCTGCACGCAAAGGTGCGGTGGTCACTGCTATTGATTCGGTTGTGCGTGACTGGGCTATGCCGGTGGCCCATACGCTAGTGGCACAGTCCAATGCGTGGGTGCAAGCCTTGGCAGATGTGGCCGCTGCTGTGGCACAGGCC
This sequence comes from Simplicispira sp., assembly GCF_028687295.1. Lineage (NCBI taxonomy): Bacteria > Pseudomonadati > Pseudomonadota > Betaproteobacteria > Burkholderiales > Comamonadaceae > Simplicispira > Simplicispira sp. Next base: position 20,291 of record NZ_JAQUAL010000005.1, on the reverse strand, counting down.
AAAGGTGTTGTTGCACCGCAGCCTCAAGGACAGGCTGGCGAAGTGGCACAAGCCATTGCCCAAGCACTGTTGAGCGGTGAACGCAAAGCCGTTTTGCTCGGTAATGCCGCCGCTCACCATGCGCAAGCTTCCAACTTGTTGGCTTTGGCGCAATGGATTGGTGAGAATACAGGCGCTACAGTGGGGTACCTTACGGAGGCTGCCAATACTGTGGGAGCGCAGTGGGTGGGTGCGATGCCCACCGCAGAGGGTCTGAATGCCGCGCAAATGCTGGCCGGTGGACTGCGCTGCGCGCTGTTGCTGAATACCGAGCCTCAGTGGGACAGTGCTGTTGGCGCGCAGGCTGTAGCAGCGCTGGGCAAAGTCGACATGGTGATCACCATGAGCCCATTCAAGGCCAATATGGAATTCAGCGATGTGTTGTTGCCCATTGCCCCGTTCACAGAAACCTCCGGCAGTTTTATCAATGCGGAAGGTCGCGTGCAAAGCTTCCATGCCGTGGTCAAGCCTCTGGGTGAAACCCGTCCTGGCTGGAAAGTTCTGCGGGTATTGGGTAACTTGCTCGGTTTGTCGAATTTCGATTTTGAAACATCGCAGGAAATTTTGACCAAATCGGTCAATGTACCTTCTGGCGGGTTGTTAGACATGTCCACACGGCGTGTTCAGGCGCAGACTCTCACATCGCCTGCACAAGCCGGTGAACCTGTGGTGGCGTCGATTTACCAACTCGATGGCATAGTTCGCCGAGCCACCTCATTGCAGTTGACGGCAGATGCACGCTTGGCATCTGGGGAGGTGCCAGCATGATTGATGCAATCTACAACGGTGGTCTGGGTTTGGTGTCCCAGGGATGGTGGAGCGCTGCCGTCTGGCCAGTGCTCTGGATATTGATCAAGATTGTTGTCATCTTGCTGCCTCTGATGGGGGCGGTGGCTTATCTCACGCTCTGGGAGCGTAAGCTTTTGGGTTTCATGCAGGTGCGCCATGGTCCCAACCGGGTGGGGCCTTTGGGTTTATTGCAACCCATTGCCGATGCTGTCAAGTTGCTGACCAAAGAAATCATCCAACCTTCTGCTGCCAGCAAAGGTTTGTTCATCCTCGGCCCAGTAATGGCTATCATGCCTGCTTTGGCAGCCTGGGTGGTAATTCCATTTGGCCCGGATGTGGCACTGACCAATGTCAACGTCGGTATTTTGCTGATGATGGCCATTACTTCGATTGAAGTCTATGGTGTGATTATTGCGGGGTGGGCGTCCAACTCCAAATATGCGTTTCTTGGTGCCATGCGCGCATCAGCGCAGATGGTGAGCTATGAAATTGCCATGGGCTTTTGCTTCTTGGTAGTCATCATGGTCACTGGCAGCATGAACTTGACGGCGGTGGTGATGAGCCAAGCTTCTGGCACGGCTGCTAGCTATGGTTTGAATTTCTTGTCCTGGAATTGGTTGCCACTGCTGCCGATTTTCATCGTGTATCTAATTTCTGGCGTCGCCGAAGTTAACCGCCATCCATTCGACGTGGTTGAAGGCGAAGCAGAGATCGTTGCTGGTCACATGGTTGAGTATTCAGGCATGGGTTTTGCCATCTTCTTTCTGGCTGAATATGCCAGCATGTGGCTGGTGTCCATTCTGGCGGTGCTGATGTTCCTGGGGGGCTGGCTCTCGCCTGTGGCAGCGCTTGACTTCATTCCCGGCTGGATCTGGCTGGGTATCAAGACATTCGTGGTGGTATCCATGTTTATCTGGATTCGCGCTACTTTCCCGCGCTTTCGCTATGACCAGATCATGCGTTTGGGCTGGAAAATCTTTATTCCGGTCACTTTGGTGTGGCTGGTGCTGGTCGGGGGCTGGTTGCACTCGCCGTGGAACATCTGGAAATGAGCGGGGATACACAAATGGCTGCTGTTGCTGCTGCATCCTTTTCCATCAAGGATTTTTTCAAAAGCTTCATGCTGGTGGAGCTGATCAAGGGGATGACCTTGACCGGGCGCTATGCCTTCCGCCGCAAAGTAACGGTGCAGTTTCCAGAGGAAAAAACACCGTTGTCGCCACGTTTCCGGGGTCTGCACGCCTTGCGCCGCTATGAAAATGGCGAAGAGCGTTGCATTGCCTGCAAACTCTGCGAGGCTGTCTGTCCTGCGACAGCTATCACTATCGAGTCGGATGTTCGCGAAGACGGTTCGCGCCGTACCACCCGCTACGACATCGATCTCACCAAGTGCATTTTTTGTGGATTTTGTGAGGAAAGCTGTCCAGTGGATTCGATCGTCGAAACGCAAATTCTCGAATACCACGGGGAAAAGCGTGGCGATTTGTATTTCACCAAGGACATGTTGTTGGCCGTGGGTGACCGCTACGAAGGCGAAATCGCTGCAGCCAAGGCAGCGGACGCCAAATACCGCTGATATTGCGCGTGCATTGACGCCTGACCTCTTACAAAGAACTGACTCATGGACGCCAAGACTGGTTTTTTCTATCTATTCTCGGTAGTGCTGCTGTATGCGGCCTTTCGGGTCGTTACTGCCCGCAATCCAGTGCATGCCGTTTTGCATTTGATGTTGGCTTTTTCGCAGGCTGCCGGTGTGTGGTTGCTGCTCAAAGCCGAGTTTCTGGCCATCGTCCTGGTGCTGGTGTACCTGGGTGCCGTCATGGTGCTTTTCATGTTCGTCGTCATGATGCTAGACATCAGAGAAGATGCGCTGCGACAAGGTTTTTGGAAGCATTTCCCACTGGCCGCCACCATGGGTGTGCTGATTGCACTTGAAATGGCTGCGATATTGATGGGTGGCTTTGGTGGCATGGATGAGCCTAAAGCATTGGCCGTTGTTCTGGATGCTGCCGGTAATGTGGTGCCTTACTCCAATGCCAAGGCACTTGGCCAGTTGATGTACACCAAATATCTTTATCCCGTAGAAATTGCTTCGGTGATTTTGCTGGTGGGTATGGTCGCTGCCATTGCATTGACCCTGCGCCGTCGGAAAGACAGCAAGGCTATTGATCCAGCGCTACAGGTGCGTGTGCGTTCTGCGGACCGTGTGCGCCTTGTAAAAGTGACGGCTACACAAAAAGCGGCAGCTGATAGTGTTGTCGTCTCTGCTGGTGAGGAGAAAAAGGCATGACATTGACTCTGGGGCATTTTCTTTCACTTGGAGCAATGCTGTTTGCTTTGGCAGTGATCGGTATATTTTTGAATCGCAAGAATCTGATCGTCTTGCTCATGGCCATTGAACTGATGTTGTTGGCTGTCAATATGAACTTCGTTGCGTTCTCCCATTACCTGGGCGATATGCATGGACAGGTTTTTGTGTTTTTCATTCTGACCGTCGCTGCTGCTGAGTCGGCTATTGGCTTGGCCATCTTGGTGCTGCTGTTCCGCAATAAGTCCAATATCGACGCGGACACCCTCGACACCCTCCGCGGTTGATCCGACGGACATGCAAGGTTCTCCACAATGAGTCAAACCCTTTCTGCTTCAACGCTTCTGGCTGTTCCGCTGGCGCCGCTGGCGGGCGCTTTGCTCGCCGGTATTTTCGGTACGGCATTTGGTGGCAACTGGATTGGCCGCCGCGTCTCGCACACGCTCACCATCGCTGGTGTTTTGGTGGCATTCATCCTGTCTGCCATGACGCTTCAGAGCGTTGCCATGGATGGTGCCCGCTTCAATGAAACCCTCTACACCTGGATGGTGGTGGGTGGTTTCAAGATGGAAGTGGGCTTTATGGTCGATAGCCTGACAGCGATGATGATGTGCGTAGTGACCTTCGTGTCATTGATGGTGCATATCTACACCATTGGCTACATGGAAGAGGACGAAGGCTATAACCGCTTCTTCTCTTACATCTCGCTGTTTACCTTTTCCATGCTCATGCTGGTCATGAGCAACAATCTGCTACAGCTTTTCTTCGGTTGGGAGGCTGTGGGTCTGGTTTCCTATCTGCTGATCGGTTTCTGGTTCAACAAACCATCGGCTATTTTTGCCAACATGAAAGCGTTTTTGGTCAACCGTATTGGTGACTTTGGCTTCATCTTGGGTATTGGCCTGATTGCTGCCTATACCGGCACTCTCAATTACACCGAACTCTTTGGCCAGACCGGCGCCTTGGGTGCTTTGACCTTCCCAGGCACCGACTGGATGTTGATCACGGTCATCTGTATCTGTCTGTTCATCGGCGCTATGGGCAAGAGCGCGCAGTTTCCGCTGCACGTCTGGTTGCCCGACTCGATGGAAGGCCCCACACCCATTTCCGCGCTGATCCACGCTGCCACCATGGTGACGGCAGGCATTTTCATGGTGGCGCGCATGTCGCCACTGTTTGAGTTGTCGGATACGGCTTTGAACTTCATTCTGGTGATTGGCGCTATTACCGCTTTGTTCATGGGTTTCCTGGGCATCATCCAGAACGACATCAAGCGCGTGGTGGCTTATTCCACCCTGTCGCAGCTCGGTTACATGACCGTGGCGTTGGGTGCATCAGCATACTCGGTGGCTGTCTTTCACCTGATGACGCACGCTTTCTTCAAGGCTTTGCTGTTCCTGGGGGCTGGTTCGGTCATTATGGGAATGCACCACAATCAGGACATCCGCTGGATGGGCGCTGTGCGTAAGTACATGCCTATCACCTGGATTACTTCGTTGCTTGGTTCGCTGGCACTGATCGGTACACCGCTGTTCTCGGGCTTCTATTCCAAAGACAGCATCATTGAGGCTGTTCATTTCAGTAACTTGCCTGCCGCTGGTTTTGCACACTTTGCCGTCCTGGCGGGTGTCTTTGTGACGGCTTTTTATTCGTTCCGCATGTATTTTCTGGTGTTCCACGGCAAAGAGCGTTACGACCAGAATCCTGATGCACACCACCACCACGACGATCATGGTCATGGTGACCACCACGATGCCAAGCCGCACGAATCTCCTTGGGTGGTGACGGTTCCATTGGTGTTGTTGGCGATTCCTTCGGTCGTGATCGGTTTCATGACCATCCAGCCCATGCTGTTTGGTGACTTCTTCAAAGGCGTGATTTTTGTCGATCCCGTCAAGCACCCTGCCATGGCCAAACTGGCAGAGATTTTCCATGGCCCCATGGCCATGGCCACGCACGGTCTGATGACAGCGCCGTTCTGGCTGGCACTGGCTGGTGTAGCCTTGTCCTACTACATGTACATGGTGAATCCAGCTTTGCCTGCTGCCATCAAGAGAACCTTCATGCCGGTGTTCACCCTGCTTGAAAACAAGTACTACCTGGATTGGATCAACGAAAACATCCTGGCGCGCGGTGCCCGTGCTTTGGGCGTGGGTTTGTGGAAGGGTGGTGACCAGGCAGTGATTGATGGCACGCTCGTCAATGGCTCCTGGAAGCTGGTGGGATGGATTGCAGGGCTGGTTCGCCGCATGCAGACGGGGTATGTGTACCACTATGCATTGGTCATGCTTCTGGGCATTTTTGTCCTGATGACCTGGTTTGTCTGGCTCAACAAGTAGGAGAAAAACAAAAATGGGTTTGTTGAGTCTTGCCATCTGGACGCCAATCGCGTTTGGTGCGCTGCTGCTGGCTTTGGGGCGTGAGAGCCAGGTTCAGGCTGTTCGCTGGTTGGCCCTGATTGGTTCGCTGATCGGGTTTGCTGTTACTTTGCCGTTGTACGAAGGTTTCAAACTGGGCACTGCTGCGATGCAGTTTGTCGAAAAGGCCCCCTGGATTGAGAGCTTCAATATCTTCTACCACCTTGGGGTAGACGGCATTTCCTTCTGGTTTGTCCCCCTGACTGCTTTCATCACGGTCATCGTGGTGATTGCCTCCTGGGAGTCCATCACCGAGCGCGTCAACCAGTACATGGGGGCGTTCCTGATCCTGTCGGGTTTGATGATCGGTGTATTCAGCGCGCTTGATGGCATGCTGTTTTACGTGTTCTTTGAGGCCACGCTGATACCGATGTACCTCATCATCGGTATCTGGGGCGGTCCGAACCGGATCTATGCAGCGTTCAAGTTTTTCCTGTACACGCTGCTGGGCTCTTTGCTGATGCTGATTGCCCTGATCTACCTGTACCACCAGTCGGGTGGCAGCTTTGATATCGCCGCTTGGCACAAACTGCCATTGGATGCGCGCGCGCAGACGTTGCTGTTCTTTGCGTTCTTTGCTGCTTTTGCTGTCAAGGTGCCCATGTGGCCAGTACACACCTGGCTGCCTGACGTACACGTCGAGGCGCCCACTGGCGGCTCTGCCGTACTGGCTGCCATCATGCTGAAGCTGGGTGCGTATGGTTTCCTGCGTTTCTCTATGCCCATTGCCCCCGATGCTTCGCGTGAGTGGGCCTGGCTGATGATTACGCTGTCCCTGGTGGCCGTGCTCTACGTCGGTTTGGTGGCCATGGTGCAAAAAGACATGAAGAAGCTGGTGGCTTACTCGTCTGTGGCGCACATGGGCTTTGTCACCTTGGGCTTCTTTGTCTTCAACGACCTCGGTGTATCCGGAGGCTTGGTGCAAATGATTGCCCACGGCTTTGTCTCTGGCGCCATGTTCCTGTCGATTGGCGTGCTCTACGACCGCATGCACTCGCGTGAAATCGCCGACTACGGCGGCGTGGTCAACACCATGCCCAAGTTTGCTGCCTTTGCGCTGCTGTTCACCATGGCCAATTGCGGCCTGCCCGGAACTGCCGGTTTCGTGGGCGAGTGGATGGTGATCCTGGCTGCCGTCAAGGCCAATTTCTGGATTGGTCTGGCCGCTGCCACCGCATTGATCTGGGGTGCCGCTTACAGCCTCTGGATGTTCAAGCGTGTGTACTTGGGTCCCGTGGGCAATGAAAACGTGAAAGCCTTGCTCGACATCGGCCGCCGCGAGTTCTTCATCATGGCCGTGCTGGCCGTGGCAGTGCTGTATATGGGTGTGTACCCTCGCCCCTTCACGGACGTGATGGACGCTTCTGTGGCCGAGCTGCTCAAGCATGTGGCACTGACCAAGCTCAACTGACCAGACTGAATTGAGAGACCCGAGATGATTGACAACATCAGTTGGCTAGCCATTTACCCAGAGATTCTGCTGTTGGTCATGACCTGCGTGATTGCGCTGGTAGATCTGGGTGTGACCAGTGCCCGGCGCACGCCCACCTACGTCCTGACCCTGCTGACGCTGGCGGTGGTGGCCGTGCTCCAAGGCGTGTATGCCAGCAGCGGCAACACCTTTTATGGCTTTGGCAACATGGTGGTCAGTGACCCCATGGGAAACTGGCTCAAGTGTTTTGCTACCGTGGCCATGATGGTCACGCTGATCTATGGCCGCCCTTACGCTGCCGACCGTGACATGCTGCGCGGTGGTGAGCTCTTCACCCTGGGCATGTTCTCGTTGCTGGGCATGTTCATCATGATCGGCGGCAACAACTTTCTGGTGATTTACCTGGGCCTGGAATTGCTCACCCTGTCAGGTTATGCGCTGGTGGCACTGCGCCGTGACCACGCCACAGCCACAGAAGCAGCCATGAAGTACTTTGTACTGGGCGCCATGGCCAGCGGCTTTCTGCTGTATGGCCTGTCGATGGTGTACGGTGCCACAGGTTCGCTGGACATCGGTGAGGTCTTCAAGGCTGTGAACTCCGGTCAGATTCGCCACCAGGTGCTGGTGTTTGGCGTGGTGTTCATCGTGGCGGGCCTGGGCTTCAAACTGGGCGCTGCGCCATTCCACATGTGGGTTCCCGACGTGTACCAGGGTGCCCCCACTGTGGTCACACTGATGATCGGTGGCGCGCCCAAGTTGGCTGCTTTTGCCATCGTCATGCGCTTGCTGGTGGATGGCTTGCTGCCGTTGGCCATTGACTGGCAGCAAATGCTGGCCGTGCTGGCGATTGCCTCGCTGCTGGTCGGTAACTTGGCCGCCATTGCACAAACCAACCTCAAGCGCATGCTGGCGTACTCGACCATCTCGCAAATGGGTTTTGTATTGCTGGGTTTGCTCTCTGGCGTGATCAACGGCAACGTCGAAGCCTCGACCATCCAGGGCGCCTACAGCGCTTCCATGTTCTACGTGGTCACTTATGTGCTGACCACGCTGGCTGCCTTTGGCGTCATCCTGCTGCTGGCCCGCGAAGGGTTCGAGAGCGAAGAAATTGCCGACATGGCTGGCCTCAACCAGCGCAGCCCGCTGTATGCAGGTGTGTTGGCAGTGTGCTTGTTCTCCATGGCCGGTATTCCTCCGCTGGTGGGTTTCTATGCCAAGCTGGCAGTGTTGCAGTCGCTGATGGCATCGGGCCAGGGCTTGTACATTGCGCTGGCCGTGTTTGCGGTGGTCATGTCGCTGATTGGCGCTTTCTACTACCTGCGCGTGGTCAAGGTCATGTACTTTGATGCGCCGCTCACCGCCACCCGGGTGTCCGCTTCGCTGGAAGTGCGCGTGGTGCTGACGCTCAACGGCGCTCTGGTGCTGGTGCTGGGCATTCTGCCCGGTGGCTTGATGGCTTTGTGTGCCGATGCCATCGTGCGTTCGCTGGCCACCTGATACATCTGCCTGCCTCGTGTCCCAAACTGCTTCCATCTGGATGGTGATCGTGGCGGCTTGCATTGCCGCTAACTTGCCCTTTGTCAACCAGCGCCTGCTGGCGGCGGGGCCTGCGCTGGCATCGCACAAAAGCCTGTGGCTGCGTTTGTTGGAGCTGGTGGTGCTGTACTTTGTGGTCGGTACTTTTGCCCTGCTGCTGGAACAGCGTGCCGGGCAAATTGCCCCCCAAGGCTGGGAGTTCTACGCCATCACCGGCACGCTGTTTGTGACGCTGGCTTTTCCGGGCTTTGTCTACCGCTACCTGGTGCGTCACCGTGGCGCCTGAAAATTGTCAGCGCCTGACCGTTGATGCGCTATGAAAGTGCTTGATCTGTGTTGCCAGAACGACCACACCTTTGAGGGCTGGTTTGGCAGTGAAGCAGATTTCCAAGACCAGCACCAGCGTGGCCTGTTGCAGTGCCCATTGTGTGGTGACTCCCAGGTGCGCAAGGTGCTGAGTGCGCCGCGCATTCAGCGCAGTGCCCGGACGGTCAGTGCACAAGAACCTGTACTGCCCGCCGCGTCCACTCCTTTGCCCGCATCTGCCGCGGGTGGCGCTGACCATTCTGTGGCCTCGTTGCAGGCAGCGTGGCTGGAGGTGGCGCGCAAGATTGTTGCCCAAACCGAAGACGTTGGCGCGCACTTTGCCGATGAGGCGCGGCGCATGCACCACGGTGAGGTGCCTGAGCGCGCTATCCGCGGCCAAGCCAGCCGCGAAGAAACTGTGCAGTTGCTCGACGAAGGCATTGCCGTTTTACCCTTGCCCGGCATCGCTACCAAAACCTTGCATTAACCGCTTGCAAGGCAGCAGGCAGGGCGCTAAATGCTTCTTTTTTGATAGCTGCTTGCGCCCGACTGGTAAGCTTTAGGGCCACTTTTTGTTCTGAATTGCAGGCTGTGTCCATCCGTTACGTGGCCCATTGCAGCGCCGCCAGCCGCGCGTACACGCCATCCTGTGCTAGCAATTGGGCGTGGCTCCCTTGTTCCACGATGCACCCGTGCTCCAGCACCACGATGCGATCGGCGTTTTGCACTGTGGCCAGCCGGTGGGCGATGACCAAGGTGGTACGCAAACCACTGTGGCGTTGCAGTGCCGCGTCCAGCGCTGCCTGCACCATGCGCTCGCTCTCGGCATCGAGGGCGCTGGTGGCTTCGTCCAGCAGCAAGAGCAGCGGGTTTTTCAGCAGTGCGCGGGCAATGGCAATGCGCTGGCGTTGCCCGCCCGACAGGCGCACGCCGCGCTCGCCCAGGAAGGTGGCGTAGCCCTCGGGAAGTGCCTGCAAAAAATCGTGGGCAAAGGCCTCCTTGGCAGCAGCGATGACTTCGGCGTCTGTGGCGTCGGGGCGACCATAGCGGATGTTGTCCAGCGCACTGGCTGAGAAGATCACTGCATCCTGCGGTACTGTGCCGATCTGGCGGCGCACTTCGGGCAGCGCCAGTTCGCGCACATCCACGCCGTTGAGGTAAATGCCCTGGCCCGAACCCGGGGCGTTGTCCACATCGTAAAAGCGCTGTAGCAGCTGGAACACGGTGGTTTTGCCCGCCCCGCTGGTACCCACCAGGGCCACGGTTTCGCCGGGCTCCAGCGCCAAAGTGACGTTGTGCAAGGCCATGTGACCGGGGCGGGAAGGGTAGTGAAAATCCACTGCGTTCAGGCGCACGGCCAGGCCCCGGCCCGTGTCAGGCAGTGCGCGCGGTTGCGCAGGCGATGCCACGGGCGATGCGCTGTCCAGCAGTTCCATCAGTCGCTCGGTGGCACCGGCGGCGCGCAGCAAGTCGCCATACACCTCGCCCAGAACGGCCACGGCACCGGCCAGCAGCATCACGTACAGCACCGTCTGCCCCAGGTGCCCGGCGCTGGTCTGGCCAGCCAGCACCGCCTGTGTGCCCTGGTACAGACCCCACAGCAGCAGCGCCGCGTTGGCAATGATGATGAAAGCCACCAGCAGCGCCCGTGTGCGGGTGCGGCGCACGGCGGTGTCAAACGCGGCCTGCGTGGCCTGGGCAAAGCGTGCCCCTTCGCGCGGCTCGGCGGTGTAGCTTTGCACCACGCTGACGGCATTGAGCACCTCGGCGGCCAGGGCGCTGGAGTCGGCCACCCGATCCTGGCTGGCGCGCGAGAGGCGGCGCACGCGCCGACCTATCCACATGCCCGGCAGTACCACCAGCACCAGCATCAGCAGCACGATGGCCATGGCGCGTGGATTGGTCCAGACCAGCATGGCCAGCGCCCCCACGGCCATGACCGCATTGCGCAGCCCCATCGACAGCGACGAGCCCACCACGGTTTGCACCAGCGTGGTGTCGGTGGTCAGGCGCGAGAGCACTTCGCCGGTCTGCGTGGTTTCAAAAAACTGTGGGCTTTGTTGCAGCACATGGGCGTACACGGCATTGCGCAGGTCGGCAGTGACGCGCTCGCCCAGCCAGCTCACCAGGTAAAAGCGCGCGGCAGAAAAAATGCCCAACGCCACTGCAATGGCCAGCAGCAGGCCAAAGTGCTGGCGCAGTGCCAGCGTGGCCGCGCCTGCGTTGTCCGCATTGCCCGCGCCTGCGCTGCCTGCGCCCAGGCCCGTGTCAATCAGTGTGCGCAGCGCCCACGGAAAAGCCAGTGTGGCCAGCGCCGCCAGCAGCAAAAACAACCCGGCTACTGCGATACGCCAGCGGTAGGGGCGCAGAAAAGGCAGCAGTCCGGTGAGTGAGCGCGGCGCGCCACGCGCCGGTGTAGAAGCGGAAGGGGAAGAGGCCATGGTCGCAGTGTAGGGCTTGTGCCTTGGCCGTTTCGTGGTGTTTTTGATAGCTGCTAGCGCACATCCTGTAAGGCTTAGAGCGGTTTTTGGCTTGTAAATCGGGCCATGCCCGGTGCAGGCCATCGCCACTGCCATCGGGGGGTAGTTTTCCCTTAGGCATTAATACATAGGCGTTAGCCCCAGTGCTTGCAGGAAGGGTGCGCCCTAGGATGCGATGCAGCAAAGCACCTGCGAGGGCGCGCCATCGGGGCGCGTTTTGTTGATTTACACGGAGCGGCCAAGGCGCAATGAGCGACGTCATACTTGAAACCCAGCACCTGACCAAAGAGTTCAAGGGCTTTACCGCGGTCAGCGACGTGACACTGTCGGTGCGCCGGGGCTCCATCCATGCCCTGATCGGCCCCAACGGTGCAGGCAAAACCACCTGCTTCAATCTGCTGACCAAGTTTCTGGAGCCCACCTCGGGCACCATCCGCTTCAACGGCCACGACATCACCCGCGAGGCACCGGCGCAGATTGCCCGCCGGGGCGTGATCCGTTCGTTCCAGATATCGGCGGTGTTTCCGCACCTGACCTTGATAGAGAACGTGCGCATCGGCTTGCAGCGCAAGTTGGGCACAGCGTTCCATTTCTGGCGCAGCGAACGCAGCCTGCGCCAACTCGATGAGCGCGCCATGCAGCTGCTCACTGAAGTGGGCCTGGAAGACCTGGCCGACGAGCTCACCGTCAACCTGCCCTATGGCCGCAAGCGCGCGCTGGAGATTGCCACCACGCTGGCCATGGAGCCCGAACTCATGCTGCTGGACGAGCCCACGCAGGGCATGGGCCACGAGGACGTGGACCGCGTCACGCAGCTCATCAAGAAAGTCTCTGCTGGGCGCACCATTTTGATGGTCGAGCACAACATGAAAGTCATCTCCACCATCGCCGACCGCATCACCGTGTTGCAGCGCGGCGCTGTGCTGGCCGAAGGCGCCTACGCCGAGGTGTCGAGCAACCCGCAGGTCATGGAAGCGTACATGGGCACCACCGATGGCCAATTGCAGGGAGCACACTGACATGGCCACTGTATCTGCCAACACCCCCGCGCTGGAGATCACCAACCTGCAAGCCTGGTACGGCGAGTCGCATGTGCTGCACGGCGTGGATATCGTGGTGCATCCTGGCGAGGTGGTCACGCTGCTGGGCCGCAACGGCGCAGGCCGCACCACCACGATGCGCGCCATCATGGGACTGACGGGCGCGCGCAAGGGCTCCGTCAAGATCAATGGTGTGGAAACCGTGGGCATGGCCACGCACCGCATTGCCCACCTGGGCGTGGGCTACTGCCCGGAAGAGCGGGGCATCTTCTCCAGCCTGTCGTGCGAAGAGAACCTGCTGCTGCCGCCCCTGCTCAAGACGGGCACGCCCGGCATGAGCGTGGACGAGATTTACGCCATGTTTCCCAACCTGGCCGAGCGCCGCCACAGCCAGGGTACGCGCCTGTCGGGCGGCGAGCAGCAAATGCTGGCCGTGGCGCGCATCCTGCGCACGGGCGCCAAGCTGCTGCTGCTGGACGAAATCTCCGAAGGACTGGCGCCCGTCATCGTGCAGGCGCTGGCCCGCATGATCACCACGCTGCGCCAGCGCGGTTACACGGTGGTCATGGTGGAACAGAACTTCCGCTTTGCTGCGCCGCTGGCCGACCGCTTCTATGTGATGGAGCATGGCCGCATCGTCGAGCGCTTTGGCGCCAGCGAGCTGGCAGAAAAAATGCCCGTGCTCAACGAACTGCTGGGCGTTTGAGCCGCACGGCGGCATTGCTTCTTCTTCATTTTTCACCACGACAACAGGAGACATCCATGAAAAACAAACTTACCGTGCTGGCCATGATGCTGGGCGCCGCAGGTCTGGCCGCGCCGCTGGCCCATGCCCAGGAGAAGGTCAAGATCGGTTTCATCACCGACATGTCCAGCCTGTATTCGGACGTGGATGGCAAAAACGGTGCCCTGGCCATCCAGATGGCCATCGACGACTTTGGCGGCAAGGTCAACGGCAAGTCCATCGAGTTGCTGTCAGCCGACCACCAGAACAAGGCCGACATCGCCGCCACCAAGGCGCGCGAGTGGATTGACACCCAGGGCCTGACCATGCTCTTTGGTGGCACCAACTCGGGCACGGCGCTGGCCATGGCCCAGATCGCCAACGAGAAAAAGCGCGTCTTCATGGTCAATGGTGCAGGTGGCTCGGCACTGACCAACGAGCAATGCACCCCCTACACCGTTCACTACGCCTATGACACCGTGGCGCTGGCCAAGGGCACCGCAGGCGCTTTGGTCGATCAGGGCGGCAAGAGCTGGTTCTTCCTGACCGCCGACTACGCCTTTGGCCAACTGCTGGAGCGCGATGCCGCTGCCGTGGTCAAGAGCAAGGGCGGCACCGTGGCCGGGGCGGTGCGCCACCCGCTCAATGCGTCGGACTTCTCCTCTTTCCTGCTCCAGGCGCAAAACTCCAAGGCCCAGGTGCTGGGCCTGGCCAATGCGGGCGGCGACACCATCAACGCCATCAAGGCGGCCAAAGAGTTTGGCGTGGGCAAGAGCATGAAGATGGCAGGCCTGCTGGTGTTCATCACCGATGTCCACAGCCTGGGCCTGAAAAACACCGAAGGCTTGCTGCTGACCACCAGCTGGGACTGGAACCTGAACGACCAGACGCGCGCTTTTGGCAAGAAGTTCTTTGAGAAAACCAAGCGCATGCCTACGGACATCCAGGCTGCCAACTACTCGGCCACCATGAACTACCTCAAGGCGTTGCAGGCCACCAAGACCGAAGACGCCGACAAGGTCATGGCCTACCTCAAGAGCACGCCGCTGGACGACTTTTATGCCAAAGGCACCATCCGACCCGATGGCCGCTACGTGCACGACATGTACCTGATGCAGGTCAAGTCCCCCGCCGAGTCCAAGCAGCCCTGGGATTACTACAAGGTCGTCACCAAGCTGCCCGGCGACCAGGTTTTCACCACCAAGGCCGAGAGCAAGTGCGCTCTCTGGAAATAAGCCCTTGACCTGACACACCCTTACCCTCTGCCGCCTCCCATGGAAATTTTTGGTGTCTCCTTGCCGGCCATGCTCAGCCAGCTCCTTCTGGGGCTGGTCAATGGCTCGTTTTACGCAATCCTCAGCCTCGGGCTGGCCGTGATTTTTGGCCTGCTCAACGTCATCAACTTTGCGCACGGTGCGCTGTTCATGATGGGGGCGGTGATTACCTGGATGGCCATGAATTACCTGGGCATCGGCTACTGGTGGATGCTGGTGCTGGCGCCGCTGGTGGTGGGGGTGTTCGGGGTGGTCATCGAGCGCCTGCTCTTGCGCTGGATCTACAAACTCGATCACCTCTATGGCCTGCTGCTCACGCTGGGCCTGACGCTGCTGATTGAGGGGCTGTTTCGCTCGTTCTACGGCGTCTCGGGCCTGGGCTACGACACGCCCGAGCTGCTCGAAGGCGCCACCAACCTGGGCTTCATGATGCTGCCCAACTACCGTGCCTGGGTGGTGGTGGTGTCGATTGTGGTGTGCATTGCCACCTGGTACGTGATCGAAAAAACCAAACTGGGCGCCTACCTGCGCGCCGGTACGGAAAACCCCCGCCTGGTGGAGGCCTTCGGCATCAACGTGCCGGTGATGATTACGCTGACCTACGCCTTTGGCGCGGCGCTGGCGGCCTTTGCGGGCGTGCTGGCTGCGCCGGTGTACCAGGTCTCGCCGCTGATGGGGCAGAACCTCATCATCGTGGTGTTTGCCGTGGTGGTGATCGGTGGCATGGGCTCGATCATGGGCTCCATCCTCACCGGTCTGGGCCTGGGCATCGTCGAGGGGTTCACCAAGGTGTTTTACCCCGAAGCGTCTTCCACCGTGGTGTTTGTCATCATGGTCATCGTTCTCCTGATCCGCCCCGCCGGCCTGTTCGGCAAAGAGAAATAAGGGGCCGCCAACATGAATCCCAAGAACCTCTCCGCACTGGGCTACGGCCTGCTGTTCATCGCTTTGCTGGCAGCGCCGCTGCTGGGTGCCTACCCGGTGTTTGTGATGAAGCTCATGTGCTTCGCGCTCTTTGCCTCGGCGTTCAACCTGCTGCTGGGTTACACCGGCATGCTGTCGTTTGGCCATGCCGCTTTTCTGGGCGGCGCTGCCTACGCGGCCGGGCATTCCATCAAGGTGTGGGGCTTTACCCCGGAAGTGGGCTTGCTGCTGGGCACCGCCAGCGGTGCGCTGCTGGGCCTGATCGTGGGTTTTTTCGCCATCCGCCGCCAGGGCATTTACTCCACCATGATCACGCTGGCGCTGGCACAGATGCTGTTTTTCGTCTGCTTGCAGGCGCCCTTCACCGGTGGTGAAGACGGGTTGCAGGGCGTGCCACGCGGCAAATTGTTCGGTCTGATCGATCTGCAAAACGACCTGGCCATGTACTACGTGGTGCTGGCCGTGGTGACGGCGGCCTTTTTGCTCATTGTGCGCACCATCCATTCTCCGTATGGCCAGGTGCTCAAGGCCATCAAAGAGAACGAGCCGCGCGCCATCTCGCTGGGCTACGACACCAACCGCTTCAAGCTGCTGGCCTTTGTGCTGTCGGCGGCGCTGGCCGGGCTGGCCGGTTCGCTCAAGACGCTGGTGCTGGGCTTTGCCACGCTCAGCGATGTCCACTGGAGTGCCTCGGGCCATGTGGTGCTGATGACGCTGGTGGGGGGGCTGGGCACCTTGTCAGGGCCGCTGGTGGGCTCTGCCGTGGTGGTGCTGCTGGAAAACAAGATTGGCGACCTGGGCGAGCTGTTGGCCAACGTCTCGGGCATCGCATGGTTCCAGACCCTGGGCGAGTCGGTCACCATCGTCACGGGGCTGATCTTCGTGGTCTGTGTGCTGGCTTTCCGGCGCGGCATCATGGGTGAGCTGATCGCCTGGCTGACGCGCCTGCGGGCCGGCAAAAAAGCCTGAGCCATGGCCCAGGGGCGGCCCCACGCGCCACGGGGCGCCGCCGCTGGGCACGCCTTCATAGCCGCAGTGCGGCGGCGTAACCTGTCATCTCCAGGTAGCCCGAGCCCACCACCGGGCCTGCATTCTGGCCTGTGCCCGCTGTGTGCAGCGCGCACAGGCCCTCCCAGTAAATAGCGCCGGTGGAGCCCCGGCTGTCCAGCTCCTGGTTGTCGAGCAGGGCCTGCACGGCAAAGGCCCCGGCGGGTGTGTCCACCCGCCACTGCACCGGGTAGCGGGTGCCGCCCAGCGGGCTGCGCCACCAGCGCAGTGGCGTGAACTGCACTTCGGTGGCGGCAAAAATCCGTGCTGCTTGGCCCGGTGCCCGCCACGAGCCGCCTGCCCACAGTGCCGAACCATCGGCGCGCCGCAGCCGAAAGGCCGTCAGTGCGCTGCCATCGTGCAGGTTCATGCCTATCCAGTCCCAGCCGGTGGCCTCGGGGTGCAGCAGGGCCTGGCTGGCCTCGTGGTCCAGCCAGGCGCGGTTGTCGCCGCTGGAAGCGGGCGCCTCTATGGCCAGGCGCTGCCCGCCCAGCACCAGGCTGCCGCGCACGGCCAGCTGCGGCTGGCTGTAGTAGTAGCTGGCCTGCGCGGCGTCTGGCCCTTTGCGCGACAGGCCCTGCTGGCCTTGCAGCAGCAGCGGCTGCGTGGTGTCGCATTCCAGATTGAGCGCAAAACCGGTGGCGGTGATCTGCGCGGTGTAGCGGCTGCCGGTGAGGGGGGCTGCGCTTGCACTGGCACTGGTGCCCGTGCCGTGGTCGGTACTGTTCCTGCTGGCGTTGGCAACTGCACCTGCCAGATCGGTGCGCCGCAGCGACCAGTCTTGCAGGCGGATGTCGGTGTCGGCCTCGCTGGCGCGTGCTACGCCAAAGCCGGCACGGGCGATGCGCTGGTCGTGGTAGAGCTTGCCCGCGCGCAGGTCGGTCAGTGCGGCATGGGCAAACAGCAATTGCTTGGCGGCAAACGCCGATTGCATGCCCTGGGCCACATCCACCCGCGAGCGAAAAAACGTTACCTGAAACCCCCAGCGTTGCCCGGCTGCCTGCACCTGTCCGGTGATGTACCACCACTCGGTGCGCAGGTCGGGGTGGCTGCCAAAGTCGCGCGGAAACTGCAAGGGCCGCAGCGGCAGGGCCTGGGCACCAGGCACTGCGCTGGCGGCGTACCCCCCCGCCGCCAGTGCCAGCCAGTGCCGGCGCGACAAGGTGGGTGCAGTGGAGAAGGCCGATAAAGGTGCGGGTGTGGTGGGCCAGTTTTTCATCATTACCAATCTTCTTTGACTGCCAGCACCGCATCGCGCCCGGCGGCGGCGCGGCCAGCGAGCCAGGCGGTCAGCGTGCCGCACAGCACCACGGCCACGGCCAGCGCCAGCAGGCGCAGCAAGGGCAGGCGCAGCTCCATCGTCCAGTGAAAGCTCTGCGGATTGACCACATGTACCAGCACCACGGCCACCGCCGTGCCCAGCAGCACGCCCGCCACGGCGCCCGCACCCGTCCAGGCAGCGCCTTCGCCCGCCACCACGGTGAGGATTTGCCGCCGTGTCAGGCCCAGGTGCGCCAGCAGGCCGAACTCTTTGCGCCGCGCCAGTACCTGGGCGCTGAAGCTGGCGGCCACGCCGAACAAACCGATGCCAATGGCCACCGCCTGCAGCCAGTAAGTGACGGCAAAGCTGCGGTCGAAAATTTGCAGCGAACGGGTGCGGATGGCCTGCGCGGTGCCAAATTCCAGCAGCGGTGCATCTGCGCCTGCGCTGGTGGTCTCGGTGCCTGTGCTCGTCGCTGCCCCTGTTCGTCGCGATTCGGCCTGCGCCAGCGCTTCAATGGTTTGCTGCAAGGTGGCCAGGTCGGCATCGCTGGTGCCCGTGTCGTCCGGGCGGCTGCTGCCCGCGCCGGTGCCACTGCTGCGCGGCCAGATGACCAGGTCGTTGGCGTAGCCGTCGCCCGTCAGGCGGATGTAGTCAGCCGCATCCATGGCCACGGCCCCGGTCTGGCGGGCATAGTCACGCCACACGCCTGCTACAAAAAACGGAGCTGTTTGCGCTTTCTGTGATTGGCTTTGCGCCATAAAAGCCTTGGAAAGAGCGGGCAGTGTCTGGCCCGGCGCTGCACCCCACAGCGCGGCCATGGCTTCGCTGGCATACACGGCGATATGGCCCGGCGGCACGGGCAGGGCTGGCGCCACCAGTGCCAGCGTGCGCGCGGGCTCAGGGCCCAGGGGGCGTGCCAGCAGTGTGATGGCCGGGCGGTCTGGGGCCAGCAGCAAGTTCACCACCCGCGTGCCTTGTACCCGCTCCACGCCGGGCAATTGCGCGATGCGCTGCAACAGCGCCGGGCTGAACACCGGGGCATCGGTGCCCGTGCTGGTGGCACTGCGCGCGTACAGCGGGGCGGGCAGCACGGCGTCCAGCCAGTCGATCACGGAGCCGCGAAAGCTGGTCACCATCACCGTGAGCGCTACGGCCAGACTCAGGCTGGCCACCACGCCGCCCACGGCCACGGCGGCGCTGTGCTGGGTGCGCCGCGCGCGCTCCAGGGCCAGCAGCGCCAGCAGGTGCGGTGCAGTGCCCGGGTGGTACCAGCGCAGCCCCCAGGCCACGCCCCAGGGCAGCAGCGCAATGCCGCCGACCAGCAGCAGGGCAATCGACACATACGCTGCCAAAGGTATGCCAAAAACGGTTGGAACGTAGGCCAGCAAAGCGCTGGCAGCTATCAAAACCATACCGGGCCAGGCCGCTGGTGTACCCATGCTGCCCTGGCCCAGGCCCTTGAGGGTTTGCGCGGGCGGCAGCGCCTGCGCCGCCCGCGCGGGCCACCAGCCGCCCAGCAGCGCTGCCCCCACGCCCAGGCCGCCGTACAGCAGCGCTGCTGCCCAGCTCCATTGCAGCGCGGGCTGTGTCCCGGTGAAATAACCACCGCCCAGGTCGCCCCCCAGCAGGCGCAGCGCCAGCGCTGCCAGCGCCGTGCCCAGCGCAATGCCCGCAGCGCTGCCCACCAGCCCCAGCACCAGCGATTCGGCCAGCACCAGTTGCAGGCGCTGGCGCGGCGTGGCGCCCAGCACCGCCAGCAGGGCAAAAGCGCTGGCACGCTGCGCCACGCTCAGCGCCAGCACCGAAAACACCAAAAAAGCCCCGGTAAACAGCGCCACCAGCGCCAACACCGTCAGGTTGACGCGGTAGGCGCGCGTGAGGTTGCCCACGCTCTGGGCCGCATCACCGGGCTCGGCCCAGAGCACGTTGGCGGGCCAGCCGGGCGTGGCTTGGAGCGCCTGCTGCACTGCCTCGGGCACGCTGCCCGGTTGCCATTGCAGGTCGATGCGGGTGAGTTGGCCTGCGCGCCCGAACAGGTCTTGTGCGGCGCCAATGTCCATCACCGCCAGCGGTGCGCCCGGTGCGGCAATGCTGCCCGCCACGCGCACCCGCACGCGCTGTAACCCGGTCTGCAACAGCAGCAGTGGCGTTTGCGTGGGCTGGCTGGAGACGCCCAGCGCCTGCATCGCCGCTGCGTTGAGAAACACCGTGGCCGGGGCAAACAGCGCCCAGCGGTCTGCTGGCAGGCTGGAAAACGCCTGCGGCATCCAGGCCGGGGCTGTGGCGGGCAGCAGCAAGGCATCGGCGCCGATGATGCGCAGCGGGGTGCTGGCCGGTGTGGTCGTAGTGGTGGACTGGGCGGGTGCAGCGTCGGTATCGGGCGCAGGGGGCGCGGCAGAGGCTGGGCCATAGTGCGCTGCGCCATCAGCGGGCAGCGCCTGTGCCAGCACCGACAGCTCCAGCACCGGGCTGGCGCGCGCCACCTGCGCGTGCGTGGCCACACGCTCGTACACCGATTCGCTGAAATGGCCTTGCACCGCGCGCAACTGCACATCGGGCTGGCCGCTGACGTTGCGCACCGCCTGGGCAAACTCATCCAGTGCCGAGGCGTTGATGGTGTGTACGGCAAACGCCAGCGCCACCCCCAGCATCACGGCGCAGGCGGCGGCGGCGCTGCGCCAGGGGTGGTGGCGCAGCTCTTGCAGCGACCA
>NZ_JAQUAL010000110.1:0-10832 GCF_028687295.1 Simplicispira sp. | reverse complement strand
TGGCGCGGGCTCCAGCGCTGGGCCAGAGCGTTGGGCGTGGTGTAGCGGATCAGGCCGCGCGGGTATTGCATCTTGTCCATGACGGAGTTGCAGGCGTCCACGCACAGGCCGCAGCCAATGCACTCGTACTGCAAGCCATCGCGGATGTCGATGCCCACCGGGCAGACCTGTACGCACAGCGTGCAGTCAATGCAATCGCCCAGGCCCTGCGCCTTGTAGTCCACTGCCTTGGTGCGCGGGCCACGCGCCTCGCCACGTTCGGTGTCGTAGGTGACGATGAGCGTGTCTTTGTCAAACATGGCGCTCTGGAAACGCGCATACGGGCACATGTATTTGCAGATTTGTTCACGCAAAAAGCCGGCATTGCCGTAGGTGGCCAAGCCATAAAACAGCACCCAGAAAATCTGCCAGCCGCCTTGCAGCGCCATCACCTCGACGGCCAGCGTGCGAATCGGCACAAAGTAGCCCACGAAGGTAAAGCCCGTCCACAGCGACACCGCCACCCACAAGAACTGCTTGAGCGATTTGCGCCACAGCTTGTCCGCCGTCCACGGCGAGGCATCCAGGCGCAGGCGCGCGCTGCGGTCGCCCTCTACCTTGTGCTCTATCCACATGAAGATTTCGGTATAGACCGTCTGCGGACAGGCAAAGCCGCACCACAGCCGCCCGGCCACCGCCGTGAACAAAAACAGCGACAGCGCAGAAATGATCAGCAGCGCCGTGAGGTAGATGAAATCCTGCGGGTAGAGCAGCAACCCGAACAGGTAAAAGCGCCGCTGCTCCAGGTCAAACAGCAGCATCTGCCGGTCGTTCCACTGCAACCAGGGCACGATATAGAAGAACAACTGGGTGACCCACACCATGGCCCAGCGCCAATTGGCAAACACGCCGCGAATGGAGCGCGGCTGTATCTTGACCTGGGCTTCGTAGAGCGAGCCAGAATCGACTGCCGGGGTGATGGGGATGACTTTGCGCGGCGATTTCCCGCGCGGTGGGGGGGGAGTGTGGGACATGCAAGCCTCAAAACAACAACCAGAGGCGCTGCGCAGCGCCCCTGTGCCAAGGCCTTGACTATGGCGCAGCCCGCACCGCAATCACAGCAGCAGATGCGGCAATCCGGGGCGTATCAGATACAAAAAAACCCGCTTGAGGCGGGTTTTCAGGGAGCGCAACAGGCGGCTCAGGCGGCAACGCCCTTGGCCACGTCGGCGTACTCTTCGATCTGGTCGAAGTTCATGTAGCGGTACACGCTGGCCTTGTCGGCGTCGATCACGCCCATCGCGGCCAGGTACTCTTCCTTGGTCGGCAGCTTGCCCAGCTTGGAGGCAATGGCGGCCAACTCGGCCGAGCCCAGGAACACGTTGGTGTTCTTGCCCAGGCGGTTGGGGAAGTTGCGCGTGCTGGTCGAAATGACCGTGGCGCCTTCACGCACCTGCGCCTGGTTGCCCATGCACAGCGAGCAGCCGGGCATTTCGGTGCGCGCACCGGAGGCGCCAAACGCGGCGTAATGGCCTTCCTTGATCAGCTCGGACTGGTCCATCTTGGTGGGCGGAGCCACCCACATCTTGACGGGGATGTCGCGCTGGCCGCCCAGCAGCTTGGCGGCAGCACGGAAATGGCCGATGTTGGTCATGCACGAACCGATGAAGGACTCGTCAATCTTGGTGCCAGCCACTTCAGACAGGAACTTGGCGTCGTCCGGATCGTTGGGGCAGCAGACGATGGGTTCCTTGATGTCAGCCAGGTCGATTTCGATCACGGCGGCGTATTCGGCATCCTTGTCGGCTTCGAGCAGGTTGGGGTTGGCCAACCAGGCTTCGACCTTCTCGATGCGGCGGGCCAGCGTCTTGGCGTCGGCATAACCGTCAGCGATCATGTTCTTCATCAGCACGATGTTCGAGCGCAGGTATTCAGCCACCGGCTCTTTGTTGAGCTTGATGGTGCAGCCCGCAGCGGAGCGCTCGGCGGACGCGTCCGACAGCTCAAACGCTTGCTCGACCTTCAGGTCGGGCAGGCCTTCGATTTCCAGGATACGGCCCGAGAAGGCATTGACCTTGCCCGCCTTGGCCACCGTGAGCAGACCTTGCTTGATGGCGTACAGCGGAATCGCATGCACCAGATCGCGCAGGGTCACGCCAGGCTGCATTTCGCCCTTGAAGCGCACCAGGATGGATTCAGGCATGTCCAGCGGCATCACGCCCGTGGCGGCACCAAAGGCCACCAGACCGGAGCCTGCGGGGAAGGAAATGCCGATGGGGAAGCGGGTGTGCGAATCGCCACCGGTGCCCACGGTGTCGGGCAGCAGCAGGCGGTTGAGCCAGCTGTGGATCACACCGTCGCCGGGGCGCAGGGCCACACCGCCACGGTTGCTGATGAAGGCAGGCAGTTCGCGGTGCGTTTTCACGTCCACCGACTTGGGGTAGGCGGCGGTGTGGCAGAACGATTGCATGACCAGATCGGCCGAGAAGCCCAGGCAAGCCAGGTCTTTCAGCTCGTCGCGGGTCATGGGGCCGGTGGTGTCTTGCGAACCGACGGTGGTCATCTTGGGTTCGCAGTAGGTACCGGGGCGCACGCCCTGGCCTTCGGGCAGACCGACGGCACGGCCCACCATTTTTTGCGCCAGCGTGAAGCCAGCCTTCGACTCTGCCGGGGCAGTGGGCAGGCGGAACAGGGTAGAAGCGCTCAGGCCCAAAAATTCACGGGCCTTGGCGGTCAGGCTGCGGCCAATGATCAGGTTGATACGGCCACCGGCGCGCACTTCGTCAAACAGCACGTCGCTCTTGAGCGCGAATTCGGCCACGGTTTCGCCGTTTTTGACGATCTTGCCGTCGTAGGGCAGCACGTCAATGACGTCACCCATTTCGAGCTTGGAGACGTCCACTTCGATGGGCAGCGAGCCCGAGTCTTCTTGCGTGTTGAAGAAGATGGGAGCGATCTTGCCGCCCAGGGTCACGCCACCAAAGCGCTTGTTGGGCACGAAGGGGATGTCCTGGCCGGTGGCCCAAACGATGGAGTTGGTGGCCGACTTGCGGCTGGAGCCCGTGCCCACCACGTCGCCGACGTAGGCCACCAGATGGCCCTTTTTCTTCAGGTCGTCGATGAACTGCATGGGGCCGCGCTTGCCGTCTTCTTCGGGCTTGAAGGCTGCATCAGGGCGCGTGTTCTTCAACATCGCCAGGTAGTGCAGCGGGATGTCGGGACGGCTCCAGGCATCGGGCGCAGGCGAGAGGTCGTCGGTGTTGGTTTCGCCGGGCACCTTGAACACGGTGACGGTGATTTTCTTCTCGACTTCGGGGCGGCTGGTGAACCACTCGGCATTGGCCCACGATTGCATCACTTCCTTGGCTTTTGCATTGCCCGCCTTGGCTTTGTCAGCAACGTCGTTGAAGAAGTCGAACATCAGCAGCGTCTTTTTCAGCGCTTCGGCAGCCACGGCGGCCACATCGGTGTCCTCCAGCAGCTCAATCAGGGGGTGGACGTTGTAGCCACCGACCATGGTGCCCAGCAGCTCGGTGGCCTTGGCCTTGGAAATCAGCGCAACTTGCACGTCGCCGTGGGCGACAGCGGCCAGGAACGAGGCCTTGACCTTGGCGGCATCGTCCACACCAGGGGGCACGCGGTGCGTGAGCAAATCGAGCAAGAAGGCATCTTCACCAGCGGGCGGGTTCTTGATCAGCTCGATCAGGTCGGCTACTTGCTTGGCATCCAGGGGCAGTGGGGGAATGCCCAGCGCTGCGCGCTCGGCCACGTGGTCACGGTAGGCTTTCAACATCGGTTTCTCCGGTAGTTTTTGTGAAGTGGGGCAACACCAGGACTTACCTGGCGTTATTGGGCAGCGCGTCCAACACGCTGGGTGGGGGGTTTTTCTTGATGGCCTGGGCCACTTGGTACTGTGCCGGGCTCATGCACTCATCGGCCAGGCGCTGGCCGCGTTTTTGGTCCATGAGCATGGATTTGTTGGCAATCTGCAACCAGACGGCCCCGGCCTTCTGGTCTTCCAGGCGCACGGCGCCGGTGGTGGTGGCCACCGGGGCCATGTGGTATTTGAAGCCTTTGCCATCGACATGGAAATGGCCTGGCGCGTTGGCGTCAGCGGTCACGTTGACCGAAGCCCCCAGCTCACAAGGGATGTGGCCGACGTGAACCTGCTCGGCGATCGACAGCTCTTGCTGCGTCAACCCTGCGGCGGCGACGCCCGCTGCACCGACGGCACCCGCTGCCACAGCGCCGGCGGCCACGGCCTTGGTGCGGCTGGGTTGCGCCTTGGCCACCAGAACTTTGTCATCGGCCTTGGCAGTGGTTTTGGCGCGGGACTTGGCAGCGGCTTTGGCAGCACTGCTTTTCTTGGCGGCAGCGCTGGACGCATTTTTGGCGGGACTCTTGGGCGCAGTGGCTTGCGCCTGGGCCAGCACCACGGCGGGGGCCAGTGCCAACAGGGTGATTGCAAACAGATTTTTCATGGCGGACAACTCCAGCGGTCAATTCGGGTCAGGAACAGGTGGGCGCAAACCAGGGTTGTACCGCAACTGGCAACGCTTGCCCGGTTTGGTGGGCGCGCTCCAGCACCTGCCAGAAATAACGGTAGCTGGCACGGTCGTGCAATACACCCTCAAAACTGATGGGAGCCCAATCTGCACCTGCGCCAGCAGCTATGATTTTTGCAGCAGACTCGATCTCATTCTGGGCGGGTGCAAAGGCCGCCAGAATAGGTCTGATCTGCGCGGGGTGGATGCTCCACATGCGGGTGTAGCCCAGATCAAAGGCGGCGCGGTGGGCGGCTGACTGCATGGCAGCGGTATCGCTGAACTCAGTGACCACGCAGTGCGACGGCACCTTGCCATGGGCATGGCAGGCCGAGGCAATTTCAAGCTTGGCACGCACCACCAGCGGGTGCGTGAACTGCCCGGCAGATGTCATGCCCGAAGCTGGAATGGCACCGCCATGGGCCGAGACAAAATCCATCAGGCCAAAGCTCATGCTTTGCACCGACGGGTGCGCGGCAATCTCGAAGGCACGGTGTACGGCAGCGGGCGACTCAATCAAAACATGTAGCGGCAGGCGCCCGGCGGACGCGGCTTGTAGGGCTTTTTCGGCCAAAAGTACGTCGTCCACCGACTCGACCTTGGGCAGCATGATGTGGCACAGCCGGTGGCCGGCCTCGCCCACGATGGTGGCGATGTCGTTGGCAAAAGCGGGGTGATCGACGGGGTGAACGCGGGCTGCCACACGGGCGCCGGGGGCGGCATCGCGGGCCAGGGCCGCTACCAGGGCGGCGTGCTGCGCCTCGGCACCGACGGGGGCGCCGTCTTCGCAGTCGAGGGTGACATCAAAGACGCAGGTGCCGAATTCTTCGGTCATTTCGGCCTGCAATTGCAGGCTTTTGCGCATGCGCACTTCCACGCCGCTGTAATGGTCACAGACGGGCAGGAAGCCTGCCTGCGCTTGGGCACCCAAAAGAACGTCGCGGGGATGGGTCATGGCATCAAAAGCGCAGGCAAAAAGAGAGGAAAAAGGGGCAGCGCAAATTGCAACGGATGGCGCACCATCCGGGCAACCTGCGCTGTCAGGCGCGTTTACAGCAGGTGCTTGACGCCGTCGGCTTCGCCTTGCAGCTCGGCCAGGGTGATGTTGATGCGCTCTTGCGAGAAGGCATCGATTTCCAGACCTTCAACGATTTTGTATTCGCCGTTTTCAGTCGTCACGGGGAAGCCAAACACGATGCCGGCAGGAATGCCGTATTCGCCGTTGGAAGGCACGCCCATCGTCACCCATTCGCCGTTGGAGCCCAGGGCCCAGTCGCGCATGTGGTCGATGGCAGCGTTGGCAGCCGAGGCAGCCGACGACAGGCCGCGCGCTGCAATGATGGCAGCACCGCGCTTGCCCACGGTGGGCAGGAAGGTGTCAGCGTTCCAGACTTGGTCGTTGATGGTGTCTTTGACCGAAGCGCCGTTGATGGTGGCAAAACGGTAGTCGGCGTACATGGTGGGCGAGTGGTTACCCCACACCGTCAGCTTGCGGATGTCGCCCACGGCAGTGCCGGTCTTGGCAGCGATTTGCGAGGCAGCGCGGTTGTGGTCCAAGCGCAGCATGGCGGTGAAGTTCTTGGCCGGCAGATCGGGGGCCGACTTCATCGCGATGTAGGCGTTGGTGTTGGCGGGGTTACCGACCACCAGCACCTTGACGTTGCGGCTGGCGACCTTGTTCAGGGCCTTGCCTTGCACGGTGAAGATGGCAGCGTTGGCGGCCAACAGGTCGGCGCGCTCCATGCCGGGGCCACGGGGACGGGCACCGACCAACAGGGCGTAGTCGGTGTCTTTGAAAGCTTCTTCGGGGTTGCTGTGGGCTTCGATGCCAGCCAACAGCGGGAAGGCGCAGTCTTCCAGTTCCATGATCACGCCCTTGAGCGCGTTCTGGGCTTTTTCGTCAGGGATTTCGAGCAGTTGCAGGATGACGGGCTGGTCTTTGCCCAGCATTTCGCCGGAGGCGATGCGGAACAACAGGGCGTAACCGATTTGACCTGCTGCGCCAGTGACGGCCACGCGAACGGGTGCTTTGCTCATGGTGAAAACTCCAGGAAGTGAAGAAAAACAGGGAGGGGTGCAGCGGTTGCCACCTGCGCCTGTTACCAGCAACATGTGCCCCGCAAACAGCCGCCGATTCTACCGTTGATTTTCGTGCCGCGCCAATTTGTCTTATGTCTTATATAAGATATGATGCAGCCGTGCCATGCCTGGCGTTGCCGGGTCGCATGCCCGCATTGCCTGCGCCACCATGTCCTCCCTGCCCCTGCCCACCCCCGACAACCAGCCTTCGCCCTCCAGCGCAGCAAGCCTTCCCGCGCCAGCCTTCAGTCCCCTGTACCAGCAGATCAAGGGACTGATCCTGCAAAGCCTGCAAGCGGGCGAATGGAAACCCGGCGAGGCGATCCCCAGCGAAATGGAACTGGCCGCCCGTTTTCGCGTCAGCCAGGGGACGGTGCGCAAGGCCATTGACGATCTGGCCGCCGAACACCTGGTGATTCGCCGCCAGGGCAAGGGCACTTTTGTCGCCACCCATGCAGAGCAGCATGTGCAGTACCGCTTCCTCAAGCTACTGCCCGACAGCGGCGACGCCAGCGTGGAAGGCCCTGCCGAGCGCAATATCCTCGATTGCAAGCGGGTGCGCGCCAGCGCTGAGGTGGCCCGCGCGCTGGGCCTGCGCACGGGCGACCCCGTAGTGCAGGCGCGTCGCATTTTGTCGTTCAGCGGCGTGCCCACCATTCTGGAAGACATCTGGCTGCCCGGCCAGGCCTTCAAGGGCCTGAGCGCCGCACAAATGGCCAGCTACCCCGGCCCCACCTACGCCATGCTGGAGTTGGACTTTGGCGTGCGCATGGTGCGCGCCGGAGAAAAACTCCGCGCCGTTCTGCCCGACGAAGAGCAGGCCAGGCTGTTACAAGTCACCCCCACCACACCGCTGCTGAGCGTGGAACGCATTGCTTACACCTATAACGATGTTCCCATGGAGTTACGCCGTGGTCTTTACCGTACAGACACACACCATTACCGCAACGAATTGAGTTGACAAAGCCCGTCTGTAAGCGCCACACAAGCAAAAAGCTGAAAATACAGCCCGCGCCAAACCCCTGCTTGCTGCATTGCAATAGAATTTTGGCTTCCCCCGTCCGCGCGAAATTACCAAGCAGTTACATCCACGAAAGCATTTGCCATGACCGAGCTAGCCAAAAAGCGGCCTGAATTCCGCAACATCAACGCCTTCAAGGACCTGACCACCTACCGCATGACGGCTGCTGCATGGGTTTCCATCCTGCACCGTGCCAGCGGCCTGATCATGTTCTTGTTGCTGCCCTTCATCATCTGGATGTTTGACACCTCCGTGTCTTCCGAAATTTCCTTCGGTCGCTTCACGTCTGCGTTCAGCGCAGGGCTGGGCTTCGTGCCCGGCTGGTTCGTCAAGCTCGCCGCACTGGCCCTGATCTGGGCCTACCTGCATCACCTGCTGGCCGGTATGCGCCACTTGTGGATGGACGTCAGCCACGACGCCGTCAGCAAAGAGTTTGGCAAGTCTTCCGCCACCGCCGTCCTGGTGGTGAGCATCGCCCTGGCGGTGGTGCTGGGCGCCAAGCTGTTTGGTCTGTACTGATGAACTGGCGGTGCCAGCCACTGCGGCAGCACCTGTGATCGACTCAAGAGGAAACTAACTATGTCCGTAAATTACGGTTCCAAGCGCATCGTCGTCGGTGCCCACTATGGCCTGCGCGACTGGCTCAGCCAGCGCGTGACGGCAGTCCTGATGGCCTTGTTCACCCTGGTGGTGCTGGCGCAAGTGGTGTTCAGCAAAGGCCCCATCGGCTACCACCTGTGGGCAGGCATTTTTGCCGCCCAATGGATGAAGGTACTGACCTTCTCCGTCATCGTCGCACTGGCATGGCACGTCTGGGTTGGCGTGCGCGATGTGTTCATGGACTACATCCAACCCGTGGGTCTGCGCCTGACGCTGCAGGTCTTCACTATCGTCTGGCTGGTCGGCTGTGCTGGCTGGGGTTTCCAAGTTTTGTGGCGTCTCTGATTACCGCGACTGAAGGCAAATAATGAGCTACACCAACGCTAACATCACCAAGCGCAAATTTGACGTCGTCATCGTCGGCGCCGGCGGCTCCGGCATGCGCGCTGCCCTCGAACTGTCCCGCGCAGGCCTGAACGTGGCCTCGCTGTCCAAGGTGTTCCCCACCCGCTCGCACACTGTGGCAGCGCAAGGTGGCGTGAGCGCATCGCTGGGCAACATGTCCGAGGACAACTGGCACTACCACTTCTACGACACCATCAAGGGCTCCGACTGGCTGGGCGACCAGGACGCCATCGAGTTCATGTGCCGCGAAGCCCCCAAGGTCGTGTACGAGCTGGAACACTTCGGCATGCCGTTCGACCGCAACCCCGACGGCACCATTTACCAGCGTCCCTTTGGCGGCCACACCGCCAACTACGGCGAAAAACCTGTGCAACGCGCCTGCGCCGCCGCTGACCGTACTGGCCACGCCATGCTGCACACGCTGTACCAGCAGAACGTCAAGGCCAAGACCAACTTCTTCGTCGAATGGATGGCGCTGGATCTGATCCGCGACGCCGACGGCGACGTGGTGGGCGTGACCGCGCTGGAAATGGAAACCGGCGACCTGTACATCCTGGAAGCCAAGACCGTGCTGCTCGCCACGGGTGGCGCCGGCCGCATCTTCGCTGCCTCGACTAATGCCTTCATCAACACCGGCGACGGTCTGGGCATGGCGGCACGCGCCGGCATTCCGCTGCAGGACATGGAATTCTGGCAGTTCCACCCCACCGGCGTGGCCGGCGCCGGTGTGCTGCTGACCGAAGGCTGCCGTGGCGAAGGCGCCATCTTGCTCAACAGCAACGGCGAACGCTTCATGGAGCGCTATGCGCCCACCCTGAAAGACCTGGCACCGCGTGACTTCGTGTCCCGCTCCATGGACCAGGAAATCAAGGAAGGCCGTGGCTGTGGCCCCAACAAGGACTACGTGCTGCTCAAGCTCGACCACCTGGGCGCCGACACCATCCACAAGCGCCTGCCCTCGGTGTACGAAATTGGCGTCAACTTCGCCAACGTGGACATCACCAAAGAGCCCATCCCCGTGGTGCCCACCATCCACTACCAGATGGGTGGCGTGCCGACCAACATCAACGGCCAAGTGGTCACGCAGGCCAACGGTATCCACAATGCCGTGGTCAACGGCCTGTACGCGGTGGGCGAATGCTCGTGCGTCAGCGTGCACGGCGCCAACCGCCTGGGCACCAACTCGCTGCTGGATTTGCTGGTGTTCGGCAAGGCCGCTGGCCGCCACATCGTCGAGTTCAACGACAAGAACAAAGAGCACAAGCCTCTGCCCAAGGATGCGGCCGACCGCACCCTGGAGCGCCTGAACCAACTCGACAAGTCCAGCGAAGGCATCTATGCCCAAAGCTTGGCGGGCGACATCCGCACGGCCATGCAGCAACACGCTGGCGTGTTCCGTACACAGGCCAGCATGGACGAAGGCGTCAAAAAGATTGCTGAAATCCGCAGCCGCGTGGGCAAGGTCACCCTGAAAGACAAGTCCAAGGTGTTCAACACCGCCCGCATCGAAGCGCTGGAAGTGGACAACCTGATCGAAGTGGCCCAGGCCACCATGGTGTCTGCCGCCGCCCGTACCGAATGCCGTGGCGCCCACACCGTGTACGACTACGAGCATGGCGCCGACCACGCCGAGTTCCCGCTGGGCCGCAACGACAAGGAGTGGCTCAAGCACACCCTGTGGTACAGCGAAGGCAGCCGCCTCGATTACAAGCCGGTCAACCTCAAGCCCTTGACTGTGGACAGCGTGCCGCCCAAGGTTCGCACGTTCTAAACCAGTAGCACTTCAAGAGAAGAACCATGCAAAAACGCACATTCCAAATCTACCGCTACGACCCGGACAAGGACGCCAAGCCCTACATGCAAACCGTCGAAATCGCACTCGACGGCCACGAGCGCATGCTGCTGGACGCCCTGGTCAAGCTCAAAGAGCAAGACCCCACGCTGTCGTTCCGCCGCTCCTGCCGCGAAGGCGTGTGTGGCTCCGACGCCATGAACATCAACGGCAAGAATGGTCTGGCCTGCCTGACCAACATGAACACGCTGCCGGGCGTCATCACTTTGAAGCCCCTGCCGGGCCTGCCCGTGATCCGCGACCTGATCGTGGACATGACGCAGTTCTTCAAGCAGTACAACTCGATCAAGCCCTACCTGATCAACGAAGGCCTGACGCCCGACAAGGAGCGCCTGCAATCGCCCGAAGAGCG
>NZ_JAQUAL010000109.1:0-10882 GCF_028687295.1 Simplicispira sp. | reverse complement strand
GATGCAACGGCTGAACCGTTTGCTTACCAGTCTTGCGTAACGCACCGGGTTTTTGCGCGCTGCCCCTCCTAGGATGGCCTTTTTTCAAGGAAATCCGATGGCTGTGCAGAATCCTTTCTTTGGCAAGCGTGAACCCGAAACCCCCCAGCCCCGCCACACCACGGTGATGCCGGGCAGCCTGGGCAGTGCTGTCACCAGTGCCTCTGCGGTGTCCAGTGCCGTGGCCAACGCCAGCGCACCCAGCGTGGGCAGCAAGCTCACCGTGGGCCCCAAGATCAAGCTCAAGGGCGTAGAAATCACCGACTGCGACACCCTGGTGGTAGAGGGAACGGTAGAGGCCACCATGAACTCGCGCGTGATCCAGATTGCCGAGCAGGGCGCTTTTCGCGGCAGTGCTGAAATCGACATCGCTGAAATCCGTGGCGAATTCAGCGGCACGCTCACGGTGCGCGAGAAACTGCTGATCTTTGGCACCGGCAAAGTCAGCGGCAAAATCCGCTACGGCAAGCTGGTGATTGAAGAGGGCGGGCAGTTGTCCGGAGAAATCGATGTGGGCGTGGGCGCCGGCCAGCGCCCGGCAGCCAGCGTGCGTGCAGAGCCCTTGCCACTGGTGGCCTGAATCTGCCCCACCGGCGCGCCGCCACCCTGGGGGCGGTGCGTTCAGTGGGCGCAGTCCGGGGGGCGGGGCACCGGGCACGGTTTGCCCTCGTCATCAATGGCCACAAAGGTCAGCATGGCCTCCGTGACCTTGATGTAGCGGCCCTGCTCAGACATGCGCTCGGCGTAGGCTTCCACCGCCACCGTGATCGACGTGTTGCCGATGCGCGTGACGTGCGAGAAGAACGACAGCAAATCGCCCACACGCACGGGGTGTTTGAAGATGATTTCGTTGACTGCCACGGTGGCCATGCGGCCCTGGATGTAGCGCGCGGGCAGCACGGCGCCTGCCAAGTCCAGTTGCGCCATCACCCAGCCGCCAAAAATATCGCCGTTGGCGTTGCAATCGCCGGGCAGGGGAATGACCTTGAGTACCAGCTCGTGGTGGCTGGGCAAAGCAGGGGCGGGCAGAAGATGCAGGTCGGGCATGGGCACAATCTCGGTACAACAACCCTCGGAATTGTCCCCCATGCGCCACCACGGCGAGTCCTCTGCCCCCGTTTCCCCTCAAAACTCCGCGCAACCGCGCTCCGACTGGACCACCCTCTCGCGCCTGCTGCCCTATTTGTGGCAGTACAAGTGGCGCGTCGTTGTGGCCATCGTCTTCATGGTGGGCGCCAAGGTGGCCAACGTGGGCGTGCCCGTGCTGCTGAAAAACCTGGTCGATACCATGGACGTCAAGCCGGGCGACCCGGCCATCGTGCTGGTCGTGCCCGTGGGCCTGCTGCTGGCCTATGGCCTGCTGCGCCTGTCGACCTCGCTGTTCACCGAGCTGCGCGAGCTGGTGTTCTCCAAGGCCACACAGGGCGCGGCGCGCTCCATTGCGCTGCAAACCTTTGAGCACCTGCACGCGCTCTCTTTGCGCTTTCATCTGGAGCGCCAGACCGGTGGCATGACGCGCGACATCGAGCGCGGCGTGCGCGGCATCGAATCCTTGATCTCGTTCACGCTGTTCAACATCGGTGCCACGCTGATCGAAGTGGCCATGGTGCTGACGGTGCTGGCGGTCAAGTTCGACGCCTGGTTTGCCTGGATCACGCTGGCAGCGCTGGCGTTTTACATCACTTTCACGGTGGTGCTGACCGAGTGGCGCACGCAGTTTCGCCGCCAGGCCAACGAGTTTGATTCGGCCGCGCACAGCAAGGCGGTGGACTCGCTGCTGAACTACGAAACCGTCAAATACTTCAACAACGAAGCCTTTGAAGCGGGCCGCTACGACGAGAGCTTGCAGCGCCTGCGCACGGCGCGGCTGAAGGCGCAGAGCACGCTCTCGCTGCTCAACACCGGCCAGCAGCTCATCATCGCCATCGGCCTGGTGGCCATGCTGTGGCGCGCCACGCAGGGCGTGGTCGATGGCCGCATGACGCTGGGCGACCTGGTCATGGTCAACGCCTTCATGATCCAGCTCTACATTCCGCTGAACTTCCTGGGCGTGATCTACCGCGAGATCAAGCAAAGCCTGACCGACCTGGACAAAATGTTCACGCTGATGGACAAAGAGCGCGAGGTGGCCGATGCGCCCGGCGCGCAGCCGCTCACTGGCCTGGAACGCGCCGATGTGCGTTTTGAGAACGTCGAATTTGCCTACGACCCGGCGCGGCCCATTCTGAAAGGCATCAGCTTTGACATTCCCGCCGGTAAAACCGTGGCCGTGGTCGGGCCGTCGGGCTCGGGAAAATCGACGCTGGCGCGGCTGCTGTTTCGCTTCTACGACATCCAGCAGGGCCGCATCACCATTGCCGGGCAGGAGATTCGCAGCGTGACGCAGGCCAGCGTGCGCCGGGCGATTGGCATCGTGCCGCAGGACACCGTGCTGTTCAACGACACCGTGGCCTACAACATCGCCTATGGCCGCACGGGCGCCACGCAGGCCGAGATCGAGGCCGCCGCCCGCGCCGCACGCATCCACGACTTCATCGCCGCCACGCCCAAGGGCTACGCAACACAAGTGGGCGAGCGCGGCCTGAAGCTCTCGGGTGGCGAAAAGCAGCGCGTGGCCATCGCCCGCACGCTCTTGAAAAACCCGCCCATCCTGATTTTTGACGAGGCCACCAGCGCCCTCGATTCAGCCAACGAGCGCGCCATCCAGGCCGAGCTGCACAGCGCCGCGCAGAACAAAACCACGCTGCTGATTGCGCACCGCCTGTCCACGGTGGTGGAGGCGCACCAGATTCTGGTGATGGACGCGGGCTGCATCATCGAGCGCGGCACCCACGCCGAGCTGCTGGCGCGCGGCGGCCGCTACGCCAGCATGTGGGCCTTGCAGCAAAGCGGTGAGGTGGCCTGAAACGGGCATGGGGCGGCTGCGCGCTCCTGAAAACGTAGCTGCTTGCGCACACTGCGCAAGGTTTTGAGGCATAAAACAAGCGCAATTTCATGCGGGATGTGCGCTTGCAGCTCCTGAATCAGGAGCGACTGGCAGGCTTTTATGGAGCAGCCGCGCGCCTGTGTTATACAAAACACCACCCTATTCACAGCGTAACCACACCCGCAATATGAGCACGCAAAAAAATCCCGTCGTCTATGGCACCGAAGACCTGCTGGTCAGCCTGTGCAACTCGGTCACCCGGGTGCTGAACGTGGCCACCCAGACCCAGATCAGCTACTCGGGCATGGTGCAGCGCATCAGCAAAACCTGTCTCAAGCCCGATATTGGCTGCTTCGTGCTGTTTGACGGCGGCTTTTCCGGGCTGGTGATCATCAACTTCTCGGGCGCGGCGGCCATGGAGATTTACGAGAGCTACATGCTCAACATGGGCATGTCCAAAAGCGACCTGGCCAGCTCGTTCACCTCGGACGAGGTCAGCAACGTGATGGGCGAGCTGATGAACCAGGTGGTGGGCGACTTCACCGGCAAGGTGCGCCGCGAGCTGCAAACGCACATCACGCAAAACCAGCCCAAGATGCTGGCGCTGAACAAGGAGGTGCTGCTCAGTGTGGATGCCAACCTGGACCAGCCCGAGGCGCGGCGCGTTACTTTCTACACCGGCTCTAACCACATTTTTTACCTGGAACTGGCCATTGACCGCACCGAGTTCATCAAGCTCTACGACTTCGAGCCCCAAGACGTGCCCAACCCCGATGAGCTGATTGCCCAGGCACACGGCGCCGGGGCGGCTGCACCCGCCCCCGCAGCCGCACAGCCCCTGAGTGAGACCGACGAGCTGCTCAAGTCGCTGGGGATGTGATGCGGCCCCTGCGGGCGTGTTCGCCGTGCGCTGGCAGTGCGGTGGGGGCGTTCAGCAGGCGCGCCACACGCGCCACGATGTCGTCGATTTGAGCCCCATCGCAGATGAGCGGTGGCAGCAAGCGGATGGTGGTGTCCCGCGTCACCGTGATGAGCAGGCGCTGTTGCGCCAGCGCACGCCCGAGCAGCGCTTTGGCGTCTGATTCCAGTTCGATGCCTACCATCAGGCCCAGGCCCCGGATGGCCACGACGCGCGGGTGGTCGCGCAGCGCATGTTGCAAGCCAGCCAGCAGCCGGTGGCCCAGCTGGGCAGCGCGCTCGGGGATGTTGTCGCGTTCCATCACGTCCACCACCGTGCAACCGATCCGGCAAGCCAGCGGATTGCCGCCGAAGGTGCAGCCGTGGTGGCCGGGGGAGAACAGTTGTGCCGCCTGGCCCCGTGCCAGGCAGGCGCCTATCGGAAAGCCATTGCCCAGCGCTTTGGCCAGGGTGATGACATCGGGCGCAATGCCCGCGTGCTGGTAGCCAAACCAGGTGCCGGTGCGGCCCATGCCGGTTTGCACTTCATCGACCATCAGCAGCCAGCCTTGCTCGTCGCACAGGGCCCGCAGCGCGCGCAGGTACTCGGGGCTGGCAGGGCGCACACCGCCTTCTCCTTGCACCGGCTCGACCAGCACGGCCACGATGCCGGGCACCTGCGCCGCAGCCTGGCGTACTGCGCCGATGTCGTTGTAGGGCACGCGCACAAAGCCCGGCATCAAGGGTTCGAACCCGCGGTGCGCTGCCGGGTTGCCGGTGGCCGCCAGCGTCGCGATGGTGCGGCCATGAAAGCTGTTGTCCATCACCAGCACCTGCGGCTGGGCCACCTGTTTGCGCTGGCCGTGCAGGCGCGCCAGCTTCAGCGCTGTCTCGTTGGCCTCGGCCCCCGAGTTGCAGAAGAACGCACGCTGCATGCCCGACAGCCCGCACAGCCGCTCCCCCAGGCGCTCTTGCCAGTCGATCTGAAACAGGTTGGAGGTATGCAGCAGCAGCCCCGCCTGCTCGGTAATGGCGGCGGTGATCTCGGGGTGCGCATGGCCCAGGCTGGTCACGGCAACGCCCGCGATGGCGTCCAGGTATTCGGTGCCTTGTGTATCCCACAGGCGGGCACCGCTGCCGCGACAGAAAGACACGGGCTGGCGGGCATAGGCCTGCATCAAATGTGAAGTGGTGTTTGGCATGGAGGTGTTCTCAATTCTGGTGTGCTGGTTCTGCTGGTTCGTTGGGCCAGTAATGGCTGTCTGGCAAGGCGCGCGCGCCAAAAATGGCCTGGCCGACGCGCACCACGGTGGCGCCTTCTTCAATGGCGATCTCAAAGTCGCCCGACATGCCCATGGACAGCCCATCCAGGCACAGCCCTGCCGGGGCGCTGGCGCGAAGCTGGTCGCGCAGTGTGCGCAGCCCGATAAAGCATTGGCGCACCCGCGCTGTCTCGGGCGACAGCAGCGCCAGCGTCATCAGCCCGCGCACGCGCAAGGCGGGAAAGGCGGGCAAGGCCTGCAAAAAAGCCGCTACGTCCTGGGGTGGCAGGCCGTATTTGCTGGCCTCGCCGGAGGTGTTGACCTGCACGAACACGTCCAGCACACGCCCCTGTGCGCGCAAGTGCTGGTCCAGCGCCTGGGCCAGGCGCAAGCTGTCCAGCGCCTGAAATTCGGTGGCAAAACGCGCCACCAGCTTGGCCTTGTTGGTTTGCAGGTGGCCGATGACCGACCAGCGCACATCTGCCAGATCGGCCATCGCTTGCCATTTGCGGTGGGCTTCCTGCACCTTGTTTTCTCCCCACTGGCGGCAGCCCGCTGCGTAGGAGAGGCGAATGCGTGCTTCGTCCATGGTTTTGCTCACCGGCAGCAGGCGCACGCTGGCGGGGTCGCGCCCCACGCGCTGGCAGGCCGCAGTGATGCGCGCCTGCACAGCGGCCAGGTTGCGCTGCAAGTCCTCCAGCGTGCTGGCCTGGGGGTAGTGGCTGCGCTCGATGTGCGAACCGGGCGCTGTCCCGGTGGCATCGGCGTCGGAGGTGGATGGCGTCATTTGGCCACCGCCTTGCTGCCAAGGGGTTCGGGCGCAGAGCGCGACGGGTTGCGTGACCACTGGCCATGGAGCACCGCGTAAGCCACCAGCCCGATCACCAGCCCCCAGAACGCCCCGCCAATGCCCCACAGCTTGATGTTGGCGGCAGCGGCCAGGAAAGTGATCAGCCCTGCTTCACGGGTTTGGGGGTCTGCCATTGCGCTGGCCAGGCTGGTGCCAATGGTGCCCAGCAAGGCCAGCCCTGCCAGCGTGGTGATAAAGCTGGCCGGAAACGCCATGAAAACCGCCGCCAACGTGACCCCGAACACCCCCACGAGGATGTAGAAAACACCCGCCGCAATGCCTGCCACCCAGCGCTTGGAGGGGTCTTCGTGCGCTTCCTTGCCCGTACAGATGGCCGCCGTGATGGCCGCGATGTTGAAGGCGTGCGAGCCAAACGGCGCCATCAGCAACGAGCCCAGCCCGGTGAGGGTGACGATGGGGTTGGCGCTGGTCTTGAACCCGTCGTTGCGCAGCACCAGCATGCCGGGCATGTACTGGCCCGTCAGCGTGATCAGAAACAGCGGCAGCGCCACGCTCAGCAAGGCATTGAGCGAGAACACCGGCAGGGTGAGCACGGGCGCAGCCAACTGCCATTGCAGGCCCGACAGGTCCACGCGCTCTTGCGCCAGCAGGAGCGCCAGCCCCAGCACCAGAATGCCCACCACGGCGTAGCGTGCGCAAAAGCGCTTGAGCACGACATAGGCCACGATCAGCACGCTGCTCAACAGCGGGTCGATGCTCACGCTGCCAAAGGCGCCAATGCCGAACTGCAACAAGATGCCCGCCAGCAGCCCGGCCGCCACGCCTGGCGGAATCAGGCGGATAAGTTTCTCGAAATAGCCTGACAAGCCCAGCAGCACAAAGGCCGCGCCAGAGACCAGGTAGGCACCCACCGCCTCGGCATACGGCGTGGTGGCCAGCGCCGTGACCAGGAACGCTGCCGCAGGCGTGGACCAGGCCGTGATGATCGGCTCGCGGGCCATGGCACTGAGCAACAGGCCCGTCACCCCCACGCCAATCGAAATTGACCAGACCCACGAGGCCGTCAGCTCCGGGCTCAGGCCCGCCACCTTGGCCGCCTGAAAGACCAGAATGAAGGTGCCGCCGTAGTTGACGATGACCGAAATCAAGCCCGCCACCACCGGGTGGGCAAGGTCGCGCAGTTGAATGGGTGGCGGTGGTGTGCTGGAAAACGACATGGCCTGGGGGCTCCCTCTGAAGTGCGAAATCGCGGGTATCAAAAGTGGTTTTATACCGTTGCAGTGGACTGTTCTTCTATGTCACTTTTGCAATGGTGTGCAGACCACTTTGGTCAAAACCAGAGGCTGGCGCTGCCCATGGATACGGTGCAAAGTCCAGGTGGGGCCATAAAATGGACTGCTGTTATTGGCCAATTTGCAGAAAAAAAGCAGACCACATGAAAAGCGTTTTTGAGCTGGAGACACTGAGGATGCGGCTCAGCGATGCCGACCTGCAGCCCCTGGACTTGCACCAGCGCATTCAGCGTGCCCTGCGCGCCCTGATACTGGATGGGGCCCTGGGGCCGGGTGTCAAACTGCCTGCCACGCGCGCGCTGGCCCAGTCGCTGGGTGTGGCCCGCGACACCGTGGAGAACGCCTATGTGCAGCTCCAGCGCGATGGTTTCGTCGTCCGGCGCAAAGGCTCTGGCAGCTATGTGCCCGAGACCATGGGCACCGAGCTGCGCGGCGCCGAGCGGCGGCGCCTGAGGTTTCGCTCTCCCGCCCGCAGCACCCCGCAGGCCGGTGCCGGTCTGAGCCGGCGGGGCCGGATGGTGCTTGACAGCGGCGGGGTGGCCGATCAACAGGTGATCCAGGCCTTTGCCACGGGCCTGCCCGAAACCCGCACCTTTCCCGTACAGGTTTGGGAGCGTTTGCAGCGCCAGGTGTTGAAAGACCACCGCACCCAGGTGCTGCTGCATGGCGACCCGCAAGGCGCCAGGCCCTTGCGCGAGGCCATTGCCGCCTACCTCAATCTGGAGCGGGGTGCCCAGGTGTCGGCGGAACAGATTCTGGTGCTCAGCAGCACCCGGCAGGCCTTGTTTCTGTGTGCGCAGTTGCTGGTGGACGCGGGCAAACCAATTTTGTTGGAGAACCCCGGCTACTTCGGCGCCAAAAAAGCATTTGAATCCGCCGAGGCCAAGGTCGTGCCGGTGGACGTGGATGCCCAAGGCATACGCACTGACCTGTTGCGCGCCGACCGCAGTGGCGCCAGTTGCGTCTATGTGACACCTTCGCACCAATACCCCACGGGGGCCACCTTGTCGCTGGAGCGGCGGCTCGACTTGA
This sequence comes from Simplicispira sp., assembly GCF_028687295.1. NCBI lineage: Bacteria > Pseudomonadati > Pseudomonadota > Betaproteobacteria > Burkholderiales > Comamonadaceae > Simplicispira > Simplicispira sp. Next base: position 2,623 of record NZ_JAQUAL010000109.1, on the reverse strand, counting down.
TTCACTGGGCGGCTGACAACGGCAAGTGGATCCTCGAAGACGACTACGACAGCGAGTTCCACTACGACGGCCTGCCTACCGCGTGTGTGCAAGGCCTGGACAAGTACCAAAGAACGCTCTACATCGGCACCTTCGGCAAAACGCTCTACCCTGGGCTGCGCATGGGGTACATGGCGCTTCCGCTGGAGCTGGTGCGCGCATTCACCCATGCGCGCAGCATCCTGGATGGCCATACGCCCCAGGCCGTGCAGTTGACCTTGGCACGCTTCATGGAAGATGGGCACTACAACGCCCACGTCAGGGCCATGCGCAAGCTTTATGCGGGCCGGCGCGATTACATGCTCGATGCCATCGAGCGGCATCTGGGCGCCGTGGTGGCGCCGCTGCGGCCAGCGGGCGGTATGCAGATACCGTGCTTTCTGAAGCCAGGCTGGTCTGAGGAGGCCACCATTCGGCAGGCGGCGGCGGCGGGCGTGCAGTTGCCCGGCTTGAGCCGGCTCTATCTGGGGCCGCAGAAGCAGTCTGGCTGGTTGCTGGGCTATGCCTGCCTGACGGAGCAGGCCATTGAAACGGCCATGCTGCGCCTGGCCCAGGCCCTCAGACAGTAGGCGAAAAAAAGCCGCCCAGCCTGGGCTGAGCGGCATGGCCGCAGCGCGGCGCCCGGTAGCAGGGCCTTGGCGGCTTACTGCTTGCGCGCAGCGATGGACTTTTCAGCCAGGTCCACCAGGTCGGCGCCGATCTGGCCCTTCCACTTGTCCACCACGGGGCGGGTGGCCTTGACGAAGGCGTCGCGCTCGGCAGCGGTGAGCTGGGTCACGGTCACGCCGTGGCTGGCAATTTCCTTGAGCAGCGGCTTGTCGGCCTCAACCACGCCTTTGCGGGCGATGGCGATCTGCTCTTTGCCCGCGTCGATGGCTGCTTGCTTGACGATTTCGCGGTCGGCGGGTGTCCAGCTGTTCCAGATGTCCTTGTTGACCACAAACACCAGCGGGTCGTTCATGTAGCCCCACAGCGTCAGGTGCTTTTGCGCTACGGTGTAGAGCTTGGCGGCCATGAACACCGACAGCGGATTTTCTTGCCCATCGACGGCGCCGCTGGCCATGGCGGGCTGGGCATCGGCCCAGCTCATTTGTGTGGGGTTGGCGCCCAGGGCGGTGAACGTGTCGAGGAACAGCGGCGAGCCGACCACGCGGATCTTCATGCCCTTGAGGTCAGCGGGGCTCTTGATGGGCTTTTTGGAGTTGGAGATTTCGCGGTAGCCGTTCTCGCCCCAGGCCAGTGGCATGACACCGGCTTTGTCCAGCGTCTGGAACAGGCGCTTGCCCACTTCGCCCTGCGTGAGCGCATCGGTGGCGGCGTAGTCGGGCATCAAAAACGGCAGCGAGAACAGGTTCAGCTGCTTGACCTGGGGCGACCAGTTGATGGTCGAGCCAATGGCCATGTCGATCACGCCCTGGCGCAGCGCGGAGAACTCGCGCGTCTGGTCGCCCTGGATCAGCGAGACGCCGGGGTAGAGCTTGATGTTGATGCGGCCCTGGGTGCGTTCGCGCACCTTGTTGGCCCACAGCTCACCGCCCTTGCCCCAGGGAAAGGCGGTGCCCAGCACCAGCGACATGCGGTACTCGCTCTTGTACGCGGTCTGCGCGATGGCCGCAGGCGCGGTAAAGGCCAGGGCGGCCGCAGCGGCCACGGCGGTGGTCAGGAAAGTACGCAGTTTCATGGGTTCTCCTTGCTATGAAAAAAGTAGCTGGTAGCGCTTATCTGGCGGGCCTTGGAGCCCATTTTATTCAATATTCTCAATAACCGAGACGGGCAGGCAGCCACAGCGCCAGGGGCGGGAAGGCAATCACCAGCACCATCACCAGGAACATGGCCAGCAGCATGGGCCCGACCCAGCGCACGGTGGACTCCATGCGCACCCCGGCAATGCGGCACGACACCATCAGGTTCACGGCCAGCGGCGGTGTGAACTGGCCCAGCGCCACCTTGAGCGTAAGGATGACGCCAAACCACACCGGGTCCCAGCGGTAGTGCTCCATGATGGGCAGCAGCAGCGGCACGAAGATCAAAAAGATGGAGATGCCGTCCAAAAACATGCCCACCGTGACCAGCAGCAAAATCAAGAGCGCCAGCACGCCATATTCGCCCAGCCCCGAGTTGACGATGGCTTTGGCCACCGGGTCGATCACGCCCAGCGTGGACAGCGAGAAGGCAAAAATCCCGGCCAGCGACACCACAATCAGGATCACGGCGGAGAGTTCGCCCGACTCGCGCAGGATGGTGAACAAATCGCGCACGGCAATTGTGCGGTGGATGACCATGCCGACAAACAGGCCGTAGAACACGGCGACCACGGCAGCCTCGGTGGGCGTGAACCAGCCCGCGCGCATGCCGCCCAGAATCAGCACCGGCGCGGCCAGGCCCCAGGCCGCTTCGCGCAGGCTGCGCCAGAACGGCGGGCGCGGCATGGACGCTTCGAGTGCCCCCATCTTGTGTTTGCGCGCCATCCACACGGCCGGAACGATGAGCGCAATGCCCGCCAGAATGCCCGGAATCATCCCGGCGGCAAACAGCGCTGGCACCGAGGCGCCTGGCACCAGCACCGAGTAAATGATGAACGCCA
>NZ_JAQUAL010000236.1:0-2735 GCF_028687295.1 Simplicispira sp. | reverse complement strand
GCTGGGTGCAGGCGGGGTGCCCCGCGAGTCGCCGCTGGACAAGCTGCCCATGACCTGGCGGCTGATGCAGCTGTTGCCCGGCGTGCTGGCGCAGCCGGTGTTTGCGCCCATGGCCCAGTACCTGCGGCCTACCGCCCAGACTGCTGAATGGGCCAGCGAACCAGCATCCATCGCCCCCGACACCGCCCGCCAACTGCAACTGGCTGCCCAGCTGGCCGACCTGTTCGACCAGTACCAGAACTACCGCGCCGACTGGCTACAGGCCTGGGCCGCCGGGCACGACACCGTCACCACCCCCGCTGGCCAGCCCCAGGCCCTGGCGGACGACCAGCGCTGGCAGCCTGCACTGTGGCGCGCGGTGCTGGAGAGCCTGCCGCCCGAGCAGCGCAGCGCCACCCGCCCCGACCTGCACCGCCAGGCGCTGGCGCGCTTGCAGGGCGACGAGGACTTTGCGGGCCGGGTGCCGCGCCGCCTGGTGGTGTTTGGCATGAGCCACATCCCTGGCGCCTACCTGGAGCTGCTGGCCGCGCTGGCGCCGCACAGCCAGGTGATTCTGGCCGTGCCCAACCCCTGCCGCTTTTACTGGGGCGACATCATCGAAGGCCGCGAGCTGTTCCGGATGGAGCGCCGCCGCCACCACCCGCGCACGGGCAGCCCCAGTGCGCCGCCCGCCTGGGAAGACATGCACCTGCACGCCCACCCGCTGCTGGCCGCCTGGGGCCGCCAGGGGCGCGACTTTGTGCGCCAGCTTGATGCCTTTGACGATGCCGCCGCCACAGCACAACGCTTTCCGCTGCTCAAAATCGACCTGTTTGGCGAGGCCCCCGAGACGGCAGACACGCCCCTGCTCACCCGCGTGCAGCAGCGTATCCGCGACCTGGAGCCGCTGGCGGTGCGCCACGACGATGCACCGCTGGCGCGTGACGACCGCTCCGTGGTGTTCCATGTGGCGCACAGCCCGGTGCGCGAGCTGGAGGTGCTGCAAGACCAGCTGCTGGCCCTGCTGGCCCAGCCCGGTCTGGCCCCGCGCGACATCGTCGTCATGGTGCCCGACGTACAAAGCATGGCCCCGGCCATTCGCGCCGTGTTCGGCCAGTACCCGCGCCACGATGCGCGCTTTATCCCCTTCGATATTGCTGATCTGAGCGCCAAGGCCAGCAGCCCGGTCATCGTGGCGCTGGAATGGTTGCTGCGCTTGCCCACGCAGCGCTGCGGCCTGAGCGAGCTGGTGGATTTGCTGGAAGTGCCCGCCATTGCCCGGCGCTTTGGCATCGCCGCCGACCAACTGCCGCAGCTCACGCAGTGGATGGGCGGCGCGGGCATCCGCTGGGGGCTGCACGCCCAGCAGCGCGCGCAACTGGGCCTGGCGGAATGTGGCGAGCAAAACAGCGCCTGGTTTGGGCTGCAGCGCATGCTGCTGGCCTATGCCGCCGGGGCGCTGGACGATGCGCCCGCTGCCGCCGCAGGCTGGCAGGGCATAGAGCCTTACACCGAAGTGGGTGGCCTGGATGCCGCCGTGGCGGGCAGCCTGGCCCACCTGCTGCACACACTCGATGGTTGGTGGCAGCGCAGCCAGCAGCAAGCCACGCCCGAGCAGTGGCGCGACCACGCCCAGTGGCTGCTGGGCGCGTTGCTGCGCAGCACCGATGAGGCCGATGCCCAGGCCCTGGCCGCACTCCACGACGGCCTGGCGCGCTGGCTGCGCGCCTGCGAACAGGCCGGGTTTGCACAAGCCGTGCCGCTGGCCGCGCTGCGCCACGGCTGGATGGACGCCTTGCAGCAGCCCAGCCTCGACCAGCGCTTCAGGGCGGGTGGCGTGACCTTTTGCACGCTGATGCCCATGCGCGCCATCCCGTTCGAGGTGGTGTGCCTGCTGGGCATGAACGATGGCGACTACCCCCGCCGCGCCCCGCGCAGCGACTTCGACCTGATGAACCAGCGCGGCATGTTCCGCCCCGGCGACCGCTCGCGCCAGCACGACGACCGCCAGCTCATGCTCGAAGCGCTGCTGTCGGCGCGGCGCGTGCTGTATGTGAGCTGGACGGGCCGCAGCGTGCGCGACAACAGCGACCAGCCGCCCTCGGTGCTGGTGTCGCAGCTGCGCGACTACATCGCCGCCGCCTGGGGCGACGAGGCCGTGGCCTGCCGCACCACCGAGCACCCGCTGCAACCCTTCAGCCGCCGCTACTTCGAGGCTGCCTCGCCGCTGCGCACCTACGCCCGCGAGTGGCGCAGCGTGCATGGTGTGCTGGACGAGCCCTTGGCGATTGCGCCCCACGATGGCACACAAGGCGCCTCCGTGGTCTTGGCCGATGACAGTGCCCCGCTGGATATGGAGCGGCTGGTGCGGTTCTTGCGCAACCCGGTCAAGGCGTTTTTCAAGGAGCGTTTGGGCGTGGGCTTCTGGAGTCCTGAAGACGAGCCGGGCGATACCGAAGCCTTTGCCTTTGACGGTCTGGAAAACTACCAGCTCGTTGCCGCGCAGCTACAGCACTGGCCCGCGCCGCCGCAGTGCGATGCAGCGCAGCTCCAGTCGCTGGTGGCCAGTCGGCTCGGTGCCCTGCAACGCGCGGGCGATTTACCCATGGCCGGTCTGGGCACCCGCAAAAAACAGGAGCTGCAAGCCACCCTGACTGCCATGGCCAGCGCCTGGGCCGCGCTGGGCCAGGCGTTTGGCCAGCGCACCGAGCGCATCGCCGTGCAGCACCAATCCCAAGGCGTGGTGTTGCGCGACT
>NZ_JAQUAL010000004.1:27622-49376 GCF_028687295.1 Simplicispira sp. | reverse complement strand
CCGGACGCGCAGGTCGAAGTGCCTGGCCTGGGCGACCGCGGCCCGCGCATGCTCAGCCGCCAGGTGCTGGCCGGGGTGATCGAGCCGCGCGTGGAAGAAATCTTCTCGCTGGTGCAGCAGGTGATTCGCGAGTCAGGCTACGAGGAGGTGCTGTCTTCGGGCATCGTGCTGACCGGCGGCAGCTCGGTCATGCCTGGCATGGTGGAACTGGGCGAGGACATTTTCCTGAAGCCCGTGCGCCGTGGCATTCCCAAATACTCCAGCGCGCTGGCCGACATGGTGGCCCAGCCGCGTGCCGCTACGGTCATGGGCTTGCTCGAAGAAGCGCGTATGGCACGCCTGCGCGGCTTCAAGGTGTCGCAGAAAAGTGGCTCCGTGCAGACCGCTTTTGGCCGCTTCAAGGATTTCATTGTGGGGAATTTCTGACTATTGCAGCGTTTGCGTTGCAAATTTGCACACATGAGCCGCCTCGCATAGAGGCTGACAGCCTGCGTGGACGTACACTGCGCGGCAAAAAATTACAGTTTCTTTCCCTCTTTTCTTTTGCCAAAGCATACTATTCAGCGACAGGAGCACCAACATGCCAATTGAAATCATCGACGTTGAGGAATTCAACCAGGGCACACAGATCAAGGTGATTGGTGTGGGTGGCGGCGGCAGCAACGCAGTGGAGCACATGATTGCCCGCAGCGTACAAGGCGTGGAGTTCGTCAGTGCGAACACCGATGCGCAGGCACTGACGCGCAGCTCGGCACACCGCGTGATCCAGCTGGGTCTGAGTGGTCTGGGCGCTGGCAGCAAGCCCGACAAAGGCCGCGAAGCCGCAGAGGCTGCCGTGGAAGATATCCGCGCGGCCATTCAGGGCGCGCACATGCTGTTCATTACCGCTGGCATGGGCGGCGGCACCGGCACCGGCGCTGCCCCCGTGATTGCCCGCGTGGCCAAAGAAATGGGCATTCTCACGGTGGGCGTGGTGACCAAGCCCTTCGAGTGGGAAGGCGGTCGCCGCATGCAGAATGCCGATGCAGGTCTGGCCGAGCTGGAGGCCAATGTCGATTCGCTGATCGTCGTGCTCAACGAAAAATTGCTCGACGTGCTGGGTGACGATATTTCCCAAGACGAAGCTTTCGCGCATGCCAACGATGTGTTGCGCAACGCAGTGGGCGGTATTGCCGAAATCATCAACGAATACGGCCATGTGAATGTCGACTTTGAAGACGTGCGCACGGTGATGGGTGAGCCCGGCAAGGCCATGATGGGTACGGCCACGGCCAGTGGCCCGGATCGCGCCCGTATCGCTGCGGAGCATGCCGTGGCTTGCCCGTTGCTGGAAGGGATCGATCTGTCGGGCGCCAAGGGTGTGCTGGTGCTGGTCACGGCGGCCAAGGGCAGCCTCAAGCTGGCCGAGTCGCGTTTGGCCATGAGCACCATCAATGCCTACGCCTCGCCCGATGCCCACGTCATTTACGGCGCTGCCTACGACGACAGTTTGGGTGAAGACATCCGCGTCACGGTGGTGGCCACAGGTCTGTCGCGCCAGAACGCGCGCCGCCAGTCCATGCAGGTGGTACAGGGCGGCTTGCGTACTGGCACCGACAACGTGGCCTACCAAGTGCCCGTGGCGGGCCCGGGTGCGGGCAGCATGGGTGTGGCAGCCGGTCTCGCCGCCGGTGGTGGTGCCGGTGCCGATTACGGCAGCATGGCCGTGCCCAGCGTCTGGACCAGCAACCGCAACCGCGCGGCCGCCAAGGTGGATGCGCTATCGTCGGGTGGCATGGACGATCTGGAAATTCCCGCCTTCCTGCGCAAGCAAGCCGACTGATTCGCCGTTTCCGGGCCCCGTGCGTTTTGCTGGCTGCTGGCCGCAATGCACGGGGCTTTGCATTGTGCGCACCGCTTTTTGTCTATGGCGGCCATAGAAAATCCCCTGACCCCACACATGCCAGGGTGCGGTCTGCAAAACTAAAATTGCCGCATGCTTCAGCAACGTACCCTCAAAACGCTCACCCGCGCAGTGGGCGTGGGCCTGCACAGCGGCCAGCGCGTGGAGCTCACGCTGCGCCCCGCACAGCCCGACACCGGCATTGTGTTTCGCCGCATTGATTTGCCCGAGCCGGTGGACATCCCTATCTCGGCCACTGCGGTGACCGACACCCGCATGGCCTCCACCATCTCCGTGGGCGATGCCAAAGTCCACACCGTGGAGCATTTGATGTCGGCCTGCGCCGGGCTGGGCATAGACAACCTGTATGTGGATATCACCGCCGAAGAGGTGCCCATCCTGGATGGCTCATCGGCTTCGTTCGTGTTTTTGCTGCAAAGCGCGGGTATCGCCTTGCAGAAAGCACCTCGGCGCTTCATCCGGCTCAAGCGCCCGGTGCAGGTCAGCCAGGGCGAGGGCGCTGGCGCCAAGTGGGCACGGCTGGAGCCCTACCACGGCTTCAAGCTGCGCTTTGAAATTGATTTTGCCCACCCGGCGGTCGATTCCACCGGCCAGTGCGTGGAGTTCGATCTGGGCAGCGGCAGCTACAGCCGCGATATTGCCCGCGCCCGCACTTTTGGCTTCACCAAAGACGTGGAAATGATGCGCGCCAACGGCCTGGCCCTGGGCGGCGGGCTGGACAACGCCATCGTCATGGACGACTACAAAGTGCTCAACGCCGACGGCCTGCGCTACGACGACGAGTTCGCCAAGCACAAAATCCTCGATGCCATGGGCGACCTGTACCTGGTAGGCAAGCCGCTGCTGGCCGCCTACAGCGCGTTTCGCTCGGGCCACGCCCTCAATAACCTGCTGCTGCGTGAGCTGCTGGCACAGCCCGATGCCTGGGAGCTGGTGACGTTCGACAACGAGCGCCTGGCCCCCACAGGCTTTGCGCAGCCTGCACGTGCCTGGTAGCGCACGCCCCACCCACCCACCATGCTGTTGTTTCGCTGGATTGTCATGTTGCTGCTGCTCACGGCGGCAGTGTGTTTTGCGTTCTATGCCGGCACCGGGCGGGCGCGTTACAAGCGACTGGGTTTTGTGGTGCTCAAGTGGACGGTGATTGCCGCCTTTGTTTTCTTTGCTGTGCTGATTGCCGAGCGCGTGCTCTAGCAGCGCCGTTACACCTGAACGGCGCCAGCGGCCTATACTCGCGCCTGCTCCGGGGTGTGCTGATGCACTGAGATGCGGGCGGTCTGATGCAAGTCAGACTGGCCTGCGAACCCGACGAACTTGATCCGGTTCATACCGGCGGAAGAAGAGCCGATCTCCCCTGTACCACTGCGCCCTCCTGGACGTGGTGGTACGCCCCGCAGCACACCACCGTGCCGGGGTGGGCAGGGCACAGGTCACTCCGGAGCGCGCACCCCACCGCACCCTTACCGGAGACCTGCCATGAATGCCCCCGACTCCCTTGCCCGCGAAAAGTTTGCCGATCTGCTGGCCCTGACGCGCGAGCCCTTTCCCGCCTCGCGCAAAGCCTATATCCCCGGCCAATTGCACCCTGAACTGCGCGTGCCCGTGCGCGACATCGCGCTGACCAATGGCGAAACCGTGAGCGTGTACGACACCTCCGGCCCCTACACCGACCCCAGCGCCGTGATCGACGTGCGCCAAGGCCTGGCCAGCGTGCGCGGCGGCTGGATTGAAGGCCGGGGCGATGTGGAGCGCTACCAGGGCCGCCCGCCCGTGGCCCTGGACGACGGCCAGAAAAGCGATGACGCTGCCCGCCTGGCCGCCCTGCGCCAGGAGGCCGCGGCCCTGCAACGCCAGCCCCTGCGCGCCAAGAGCGGTGCCAACGTCACGCAGATGCACTATGCGAAGAAAGGCATCATCACCCCCGAGATGGAATACGTGGCCATCCGCGAAAACGGCAAGCGCGAATGGATGGCCCAGTACCAGCAAGACCAGGCCCGCGAGCAGCGCCTGATGGGCAATCCGATGGGCGCGATGATTCCCAAAATCATCACCCCCGAATTCGTGCGCGACGAAGTGGCCCGGGGCCGCGCCATCATCCCGGCCAACATCAACCACCCCGAAGTCGAGCCCATGGCCATTGGCCGCAACTTCCTGGTCAAGATCAACGCCAACATCGGCAACTCTGCCGTGACGTCGAGCATTGAAGAAGAAGTCGAAAAGCTGGTGTGGGCCATCCGCTGGGGCGCCGACAACGTGATGGACTTGTCCACCGGCAAGGCCATCCACACCACGCGCGACTGGATCGTGCGCAACTCGCCCGTGCCCATCGGCACGGTGCCGATCTACCAGGCGCTGGAAAAAGTGGGCGGCGTGGCCGAAGACCTGACCTGGGCCATCTTCCGCGACACGCTGATCGAGCAGGCCGAGCAGGGCGTGGACTACTTCACCATCCACGCCGGTGTGCGCCTGGCCTACATCCACTTGACGGCCAACCGCCGCACCGGCATCGTCTCGCGCGGCGGCTCCATCATGGCCAAGTGGTGCATGGCGCACCACCGCGAGAGCTTCCTGTACGAGCATTTCGAAGACATCTGCGACATCATGAAGGCGTACGACGTGTCGTTCAGCCTGGGCGATGGCCTGCGGCCCGGCTGCGCCAGCGACGCCAACGACGAAGCCCAGTTTGCCGAACTGCACACCCTGGGCGAGCTGACGCAAATCGCCTGGAAGCACGACGTGCAGACCATGATCGAAGGCCCCGGCCATGTGCCCATGCACATGATCCAGGCCAACATGACCGAGCAGCTCAAGACCTGCCACGAGGCGCCGTTCTACACCCTGGGTCCGCTGACCATCGACATCGCCCCGGGCTACGACCACATCGCCAGCGCCATCGGTGCGGCCATGATCGGTTGGATGGGCACGGCCATGCTGTGCTACGTCACGCCCAAAGAGCACCTGGGCCTGCCCGACCGCGACGATGTCAAGCAGGGCATCATTGCCTACAAGATTGCCGCCCACGCCGCCGATGTGGCCAAGGGCCACCCGGGCGCCCGCTCGCGCGACGATGCGCTGAGCCAGGCGCGTTTCGATTTCCGCTGGCAAGACCAGTTCAACCTGGGCCTGGACCCCGAAACCGCCAAGGAATACCACGACGAGACCCTGCCCAAGGATTCCGCCAAGGTGGCGCATTTCTGCTCCATGTGCGGCCCCAAGTTCTGCTCCATGAAGATCACGCAAGAAGTGCGCGACTTTGCCGCGCAGAAGGGCCTGGCCGAGGCGCAGGCGCTGGCCGCCGGCATGGAAACCAAGGCCGAGGAGTTCCAGAAGGGCGGCGGCAGCCTGTACGTGCCGATCAAGCCGGTGTGACGCCGCGGCATGGCTTGATTTGCTATTGAAATAAGAGCTGGTTACGCCCGCCCCGTAAGGGCTGGAGATCGATTTGGCTTAAAAAATCCCCCGGCGCCTCTGGGCAGGCGCCGGGGGATTTTTGTGTGCCGACCGTGGCGCTCAGGCGGCTTGAAACCGCACCCGCCGCGCCGCCAGCAGGCCGATGCAGGCGGCGGTGCCGGTCAGCGCCCAAGTCCAGTGCCAGCCGCCCACGCTGCCCGCCACCCAGGCGATCAGCGGTGGCCCCAGAAACTGGCCTGCCGACGAGCACTGCTGCATCCAGCCCACGGTGGTGGACACCGTGCGCTCGCTGGGCGCCACGCGCACCGCCAGCGAGAACAACACGCCCGGAATCAGCCCGCCCACCGCCGAGAACACCAGCACCGCCAGGTAGCGCAGCACCGGCAGCCCCTCCGTCCAGGTGCCAAACACCAGCACCGCGCCCAGCCCCATGCTGGCAAAGCCGGTGTAGAGCAGGTGGCGTGCGCACCAGCCCTTTTGCAGCAGGCGGCCCGAGGCGATGTTGCCCGTCACGTTGATCCACGAAGCCAGGGCGGTCAGTGCCCCGGCCTGCGCCGCCCCCAGCCCGGCCTGGGCATACACCGCAGGCAAAAAGCCAATCACCGCCAGCCACTGGCTGGAATACATGGCAAACAGCAGCGCCACCTGCCAGGGGCCGCTGTGGCCCAGCGTCAGGCGCAGCGGTGCCCACCAGGGCGCGCCGCTGTCGCCCGGTGCGCCCGGCATGCCCGCTGCGCGCACGGCATCGGCAGGGATGCGCCGCAGCACCCACAGCACCACCACCGCAGACAGCAGCCCCAGCAGCCCCCACCAGCCTTGCCAGCCCAGCCATTGCATGGCCAGCGGGCCGCCCAGCAGCGCCAGGGCAATGCCCGTGCCCATGTAGGCGCTCCACCAGCCCAGGTACAGCGGCAGCTGCGAGGGCCGTACCAGCTGGCGGATCAGGCTGGGTGCGGGCAGGGCGGCCAGCAAAAAGCCCAGTCCCTCCAGCGCCCGCAGCACCAGCAGGCCCGTGGGGCTGGTCACGGCCATGCCCGCCAGACTGGCCAGCGCCAAAATGATTTGCCCGGTCAGCAGGCTGCGGCGCAGGCCCAGGCGGTCTGCGGCCATGCCTGCCAGCGCCCCCACGCCCATACCGGCCAAGTTGCACCGCCGACAGCAAAAAACCCGCCTGCACCAGCCCCACGCCCAGCGCCTGTTGCAACACCGGAATGGCGGGCGGCATCTTGCCCACGTGCATGGCAATGACGATGCCCGACAGCACGATGATCCACGCCGGGGGAACGGACACCGCACCAAGGCGGCGCTGCGGTGCAGCAACAGACAGGGAAGGGGGCACGCCAAAGTCTCCGAACCGGGCTCGATGCGGCCCGTGCGCGGCGATTGTCGTGCATGGGGCGCCGGTTGGGGGCGCTGCCGGGCGCCTGGGTCGCAGGCGCTGCCGGTCTTGGGGGGATTTATCTCGCTATTGAATATGTAGCTGCTAGCGCCCTGTGCGCGGGCCTTGAGGCCGTTTTTGGCTTTATGTTTGCTGTGCCCCGTGCTGCGGGGTCAGCGCACTTCCAGCAAGGCCAGCCGCTGCTGCGTGACATGGATGGCCGGGGCTGGCGGGGTCAGGTGCGTCGGGTGCTGCGCCTGCGTGGGCGCGCGGGCTGCGGCATGGGCTGGCTCCGGCGCCGCAGGGCTGGGCAGCACAAACTGGCTGATGAGCTGTGCCAGCTCCTGGGCCTGGTGCTTGAGGCTCTCGGAGGCCGCCGCCGACTCCTCCACCAGCGCCGAGTTCTGCTGCGTCATCTGGTCGAGCCGGGAGACGGCGCTGCTGATCTGGCCAATGTCTTCGTTCTGCGCCTGCGTGGCGCTGGTGATTTCGGTCATGGTCTGGGCCGCTTCCCGGATGGCCGCCATGATGCGGGCCATGGTGTGGCCCGCATCGCTCACCAGGCTGGAGCCCGCCTGCACCTGCTCGACCGAGGTGCCAATCAGCCCCTTGATTTCTTGCGCCGCCTGCGCCGAGCGCGTGGCCAGCGAGCGCACCTCGCTGGCCACCACGGCAAAGCCCCGGCCTTGCTCACCGGCGCGCGCGGCCTCTACGGCGGCATTCAGCGCCAGGATGTTGGTCTGGAAGGCAATGCTGTCGATCACGCCAATGATGTCCACGATCTTGGTCGAGGACTGGTGGATGCCCTGCATGGTGGCTTCCACCCGCGCCATCACGGCGCCGCCCTGGCCCGCCACCGTGGCGGCGGTGGCGGCCAGCGTTTCGGCGCGGCTGGCGGCAGCCGCCGACTGCGTGACCCGCAGGGTCAGCTGCTCCAGCGATGCGGCAGTCTCTTGCAGGCTGGAGGCCGTCTCCTCGGTGCGTGTGGACAGGTGGACGTTGCCGTTGGCGATCTCGGACGAGGCCGCGCGCACGTTTTGCGCCGAGGCACGCACCTGCATCACCAGCTGCCGCAGGGCATCTTGCATCACCGCCAGCGAGTGCAGCATGCGCCCGGCCTCATCGCGCCCGTGGCCGGCAATGTCGTGGCGCAGATCAAGCTGTGCCACCCGGTTGGCGGTGGCGCTGGCGGCGGCAATCGGCTGCGTGATGCTGCGGCGCAGCCACAGCGCCAGCAAGCTGCCCAGCACCAGAGCCAGCGTGGTAAAGGCCAGCAGCACCAGGCGCGCCCGGTCGCTCCACTGGGCGATGGCGCGGTCGCTGGCGTCGATGTCGCTGCGCTGCGATTGGCTCAGCGTGCCCAAACTCGACAGCAAGGTCCCGGAGGCGGGCAAAAAGCGCTCGGCATACACCTTGCGGATGCGCTCGGTGAAGTTGGACATGCTGGCCGCCATCAGCTCGGCGCGTGCTGCGGTGAAGTCTTTTTCGGCGTTCTGCACTTGCAGCAGCAACTGCTGCTCCTGTGGGCTTTTCAGCAAGGCGGCCACCTGGGCCATGAGCTGGCCGTAGGCTTTCTCGGTGCTGGCGATGTCGGCGCCCAGAATGTCGGCCACCTCGGGCTCGGAACTCAGGGCCACGGCCTTGTAGCGCTCGGCGTTGATGGCCTGGGCACGGTAGGCATCGGCGATCAGCCTTTCTGCGGCAATGCTGTGCTGCACCATGTGCGTGGTGGCCGTGTGGATGCGGCCCAGCGACCAGATGCCGGTGGCCGAGCCGGTCAGGCCCAGCAAAAGCACCACAAAAAACGCAAACAGCAGGCGTCGGCCCAAGGTGTTGCGCGGCGAGGGGGTGGCGGTGTGTAAGGCGGGCATGGGGCGAGGGGGAGCTGGGTGGTGCCCGACAAGGGCAAGGGCGCTGATGTGCCCACTATGGCGCCCCCCCGTGACGCTTTTTTGTCAAGGCCCCAGAGCGCACAGGGCCGCGCCCGCCCTCAGTAGCTGCGCCCGCCCTTGAACATGGCGTGCTGGCGCCGCTGCAAGGTGGCCGATTCGCCCAGCCGCGCCATGGCCGCGCCCGCGTGCGCGTGGGTGATGGCCATGCCCAGGGCGTCGGCGGCATCGGTGCCGGGCAGGCCGGGCAGGTGCAGCAGGCGGCGCACCATCTCCTGCACCTGGCTTTTGGCGGCGCGGCCATGGCCGACCACGGCTTTTTTCATTTGCAGCGCGGTGTATTCGGCCACCGGCAGGCCGCTGGCCACCAGCGCCGTAATGGCCGCGCCGCGCGCCTGCCCCAGCAGCAGCGTGGACTGCGGGTTGACGTTGACGAAGACGATCTCCACCGTGGCCACATCGGGCTGGTAGCGCGCAGCCACCTCGCTGATGCCGTCAAACAGCACCTTCAGGCGCCCGGGCAAATCGCCCAGCGCCAGCTGCGTGGTGCGGATGGTGCCGCTGGCCACGTAGCTCAGGGCGTGCCCTTGCACGTCGATCAAGCCAAAGCCGGTGGTTTGCAGGCCGGGGTCTATGCCAAGGATTCGCATGCTATTAAAAATGGAGCTGTAGGCGCCCTTTTGGCGGGCGTTACAGCGGTTTCAGGGCAAATTCGCACTGCCCATGCGCCGCAGGATGGTGCGGGCGCGGCCCAGCAGGTAGGCGGACTGGGGCAATTTCTCGAAGCGTTTGGGCGCGGGCAGCATCACCGCCAGGCGCGCCGCTTCGGCGGCAGACAGGCGGGCAGCGCTTTTGCCAAAGTAGTGCTGGGCGGCGGCTTCGGCGCCGAACACGCCGTCGCCCCACTCTACGTTGTTGAGGTAAATCTCCAGGATGCGCTGCTTGCTCAAGAGCTGCTCCAGCGCCAGCGTCAGCACAAACTCCTGGCCTTTGCGCAGCAGGGTGCGCTCGCCCGAGAGCAGCAGGTTTTTGGCCAGCTGCTGGGTGATGGTGGAGCCGCCCACCACTTTGGGCGCGCGCGCTGGCGCTGGCGGTGCTGCGGCGGCCTTGGCGCGCTGGGCGGGGGGCAGGGCGGCTTCTTTTTGTGCGGCCAGGGCTTCGGCACGGGCGTTTTTCTCCCAGGCTTTTTCGATGGCGTTCCACTCCACGCCGTCGTGGTTGACGAAACCGTCGTCCTCCGAGGCGATCACGGCGCGCTTGAGGTGGTCAGAGATTTGCGCGTAGGGCACCCACTGCTGGCGCCAGTGCAGCCGGCCGCTGTCCGCCAGCTGCGCCCAGGCTTCGGAGCGCTGGAAGGTGGTGGAGGTGGGGTTGATCCAGGCCATGGCGGCAATGCGCGCCACAAAAAACAGTTGCAGCGCCAGCGTGGCACAGGCCACCAGCGCCAGCCAACGCAGCAGGGCTTGCATGGGCGCGGGCAGGGCGATCAGGGGGCGGCGCTGGCCGGCGCCGCCGCAGCGGGCGGCGGCGCCATCAGCGCGCGCAGTTCGGCCAGCACGGGCGCGCCGGGCGGGCGCACCCCGCGCCAGAGGGCAAAGGCCTCGGCGGCCTGCTCTACCAGCATGCCCAGGCCGTCGCGGGCGTGGGCGCCGTGGGCGCTGGCCCAGTCCAGAAAGCCCTGGGCGGCTGCGCCGTACATCATGTCGTAGGCCAGGCTGCCGGGGCGCAGCACGCTGGCGGGCACGGGCACGGCATCGCCTGCCAGGCTGCTGGCGCTGGCGTTGATGACGAGGTCAAAGCGGTGGTTTGGAGCCAAATCGGCCTCCAGCCCTTGCGTAGCAAGCGCGAGCAGCTCTGTTTTTTGTAGCGCGGCCAGGGCGGCGTGGGCCTGCACCAGCGCCTGCGCCCGCGCCCGCGTGCGGTTGGCCACCACGATGCGGCGCGGCCCCGCTTGCAGCAGCGGCCCCAGCGCCCCGGCGGCAGCGCCGCCCGCGCCGATCAGCAACACATCGCGCCCGGCCAGCTCGATACCGGCGTTGCGCGTCAGGTCGGCCACCAGGCCCAGTCCGTCGGTGTTGTCGGCCACGATGGCGCCATCGGCCAGGGTGAGCGTGTTGGCCGCGCCCGCCAGCAGCACCCGCTCGCTGCGGTGCGTGGCGATGTGCGCGGCGTCCAGCTTGAAGGGCACGGTGACGTTGCAGCCGCGCCCGCCCGTGGCCGCAAAGTGGTGCAGCGCGTCGGCAAAGCCGCCCAGCGGCACCAGGCGGCGCTCGTAGCTCAGGCGCTCGCCGGTCAGCTCGGCAAAACGGGCGTGTATCCAGGGCGAGCGGCTGTGCTCCACCGGGTTGCCCATGACGCAGTACAGATCGACGCCGGTGTTCATTGGACGCTGGTCTCCAGGGTTTGGTCGCGCGTGAACTTGAAGCGCGACACCACGGCAATCTGGTCGGCCTTGGCGCGCATGGCCGGGCCAAAGGCGCCAAACGGCCCGGCGGCCTGGGCGATGGCCTCGGCGCGGTTGTCCAGCAGGCGGTTGCCCGAGCCCTGCACGATCTCGGTGGCCAGCACGCGCCCATCGTGGTTGACGGTGACGATCATGGTCAGCTCGCCGTAAATCTTTTTCCCGCCTTGCTCAGGGAAGTTCTCGGTGCCTTTGTCCTCGACCTTGCGGCGCATGGCGTCGTAATAGACGGCATAGACCTCATCGCGCGTGGCCGGGCTGATGTAGCGCTTTTTGGGCCGGGCGTTTTCGTCGTTGATGCGTTTTTCAATCTCGGCCAGCAGCTTGATGAGCTGGCGGCGCTTTTCTTCCTGCGCACTCTGGTCTGCACTCTGGCTGGGTTTGCGCTGCTCCGGCGCGGGCAGGGCGGCTATTTGCCGGCGCAACTGGGCCAGCAGCTGCATTTGCTGCGCTTGCAGGGCGTCCATCTTGCGCTGGGCTTCTTCGTAGTCGTCGCCCACCTTGGTCAGGGCCGAGTAGGGCAAGGGGCTGGTGGCCCGGCCCTGGGCTGCATCGCCGCCGCCCGCCAGCGCATGCTGGGCAATGGCCTGGGCCTTGTCGGGGCGCTCGGGGGTCTGGGCGTTGACCAGAATGACCTCCAGCGGCGTGTCCTGGAACACGCGCTGGAAACCCTCGGGGTTCACAAAGCGCACGGTCAGCACCACGGCGTGCAGTGCCACGGAAACAGCCAGCGCCCATTGCAGGGCGCTGAACGAGCGGAGGAAGGCGGGGAGTTTCACGGGGCCAGATTATCGGCGCTGGCCGCACCGGGGGCGGCGTTTTCTGCGCCCGCATCGCTCACATCCACCGCAATGGCGATGGGGCCGGCCACGGCCTCGTCGTCCTCGGCGTCATCGACCGGGCCGTCGTCGCTGGCATCTTGCGGGTCGTCCAGGCGCTCGATGAGCGTGCCGTGCAAGTCCAGCGTGATGTCATCGACCTCGCCCAGCTTGACGCGCAACCGTGCGCCGCGCGGCAGGTTTTGCGCGCCCAGCACCGGGAACACCAGCGGTAGCGTGTCGGCGCGCACCAGAAAGCTGCCGCCGGGGCCTTCTTTGAACACCGTGGCTTCGAGTTCAGTGATGCCGTTTTGCGCCAGGTATTGCAGCGTCCAGAAGCGCTCCATGCCCGCCTGGTAGCCGTTGTAGGCGCTGTAGGCGGCGTCAAAGCTGCTGATGATGGAGAACAGCTCGGCGTCTTTGGGCTTGAAGGGGGCGGCCAGCGCGGCGGTTTTGCCGTGGCGCGCGCAGGCAATGATTTGCCACTGGTTGACCAGATCGACGTAGCGGCGCAGCGGCGAGGTGGCCCAGGCGTAGCTTTTGACGCCAATGCCCGCGTGCGGCAGCGCCTTGGTGCCCATGCGCACCTTCACGCCCGGTGCCATGCTGGCCTGGCTGCGGTAGATGCCGGGCACGCCCAGCTCGGCCATCCAGTTGCCCCAGGTGCTGTTGGCCACGATGGCCGCCTCGGCCACGATCAAGTCCAGTGGCGCGCCGCGCTGGCGCGTGGTGATCTGCACGGTCTCGGTGCCGTTGGGCTCGGCTTTGTGGTTGCGGGGCGTGTTTGCCCCCACGCTTGCCACTTCGTTGGCGGCGCTGCCCCCCAAGGGGGCGTTCGCGCCTTCGGGCGGCCGGGCGGCGCTTAGGCGGAAGTTGTAATCAGGCCGGTTGAAGTTCTCGGGTTTGCCGCGCACCACCTCGCGCTGGGCTTTCAGGCTTTGGGCCAGGCGGTGCAAAAATGATAGCTGCTCGCGCAAGTCCAGCAAGTCTTGGGGCGTGTTTTCGGTCTGAATCGACGGGTCGGCCAGCCAGGCTTCGGTGACGATGTGGTCGAGCTGGTCGTGGCGCAGGTTCACGCTGACGGGCACGCGCTCCAGGCGCGTTTCGGTAGCGGTGATGGCCAGCGTGGCCTCGTCGATGGTGACGTACAGCGACACCGCCGGGTTGGCGCGGCCTGCGTCCAGGGTGTAGATCTGCACCACCTCGTCGGGCAGCATGGTGATTTTGTAGCCCGGCATGTACACGGTGGACAGCCGGTTGCGGCCCAGCTGGTCCAGCGGCGTGCCGGGCACGATGGCCAGGCCCGGCGCGGCAATGTGGATGCCCAGCGTGACGGTGCCCGTGCCCAGGCCCTGCACCGACAGTGCATCGTCGATTTCGGTGGTCTGCGAGTCGTCGATGGAGTAGGCCTGCACGTTGGCCAGCGGCAAATCGGCGGGCGGCTGGGGCGCTTGCAGTGCCGGAAAACCCGTGCCCTTGGGAAAGTTGTCGAACAAGAAGCGCTGCCAGTGGAACTGGTAGCTCGAATCAATGGCGCCGGCTTGCTGCAGCAGGTGCAGTGGCGCCAGGTGCGTGGCACGGCTGGCCTCGACCACGGCCTTGTACTCGGGCGCGTTCTTGTCGGGGCGGAACAGGATTTTGTAGAGCTGATCGCGGATGGGCGCCGGGCATTGGCCCTGGCCCAGTTGCTGCGCCCAGTCGGCAATCTGTTGCAGCACGGCCTTCTTTTTCTCGATGGCGGCCAGGGCTTGTTGCAGGATTTCTGCGGGGGCTTTTTTGAAGCGGCCTTTGCCTGCGCGGCGGAAGTAGTGCGGCGCCTCGTAGAGCGCAAACAGCGCGCCCGCTTGCTGGGCCAGCGTGGCGTTGTCCGAGAAGTAATCGCGCGCCAGGTCGGCAAAGCCGAATTCTTCTTCGCTGGCAAATTCCCAGGCCAGCTCCAGCTCGATGGTTTGTGCCACGGCCTGGGCCTGGGCCATCAGCTCGGCGGGAGCGGGCTTGTCAAATTTCAGCAGGATGTGGGCGGCTTTGACCTTGACCCGCTTGCCCGAGTCAAGCTCGATCTGGGCGGAGGTGTCGGCCTCGGAGAGGATGCGGCCGGCCAGGAATTTGCCGGATTCTTCAAACAGTGCGTGCATGGGGCGGCATTCTCCCATGGGCGCGCGGGGGCGCTGGCTGCCGCGCGCGGACGTTCAGGCCAGGTGCAAAAACTGCAACACGCGCGGCAGGTGGTCGGCAAAGTCGCTCAGGGCGTGGTCGCTGCCTTCCAGCAGGTGCAGCTGCGCCTGGGGGTAGCGGGCCACCATTTCGTGCCAGTCCAGCACCTCATCGCCCTGGGCCACGATGGCCAGTTGCGCGGCAGCGGCGCCTTGCGCGCTCACGTCCAGGGCGCGCAGCTCGTCGATAAAGGCGGGGTCGAAGTAAAAGTGCTCGGCGGGATCGTGCCAGGCGGTCTGGTCGCCGATGTGGCGTGCCAGGTCGCGCGCCGGGTTCACGGCGGGGTTGAGCACCACCAGCGGGCAGCGCATCTGCTGCGCCACCCAGCTGGCATAAAACCCGCCCAGCGAGGAGCCGACCACCGCCATGCGCTCGCGCGGCCAGTGGGCGATCCCGCCCGCCACCAGGGCCATGGCCGCGCGCGGCGAGGGCGGCAGCTGCGGGCACCACAGCTGCACCTGCGGGTGCTGGCGCGCTACCTGCTCGGCCACCAGGCGCGCTTTGGCCGATTGCGGTGAGGAGCGAAACCCGTGCAGGTACAGCAAGTGGGTGGTGGGCAGACGGGAGGAGGCAGGCAGTGCAGGCGTGGACATGGGAGGGGCCAACAGGCGGGTGGACAGGCGGATGGGGTGGTGCGGATTGTGCCGCGCAGCCTGGCATTGTCCGTGGGGACGGGAGGGTGGCGCGCCCATGGCCTGCGTGGCCGCGCCCGATAATTGCGCCATGGGAAACACTTTTGACAAGCCTTCGATAGGGCAGCGCCTGCTGCCGTTGTTTCGGGGTTTTGACGGCTGGCTGTTGCTGGCGGTGCTGCTGCTGGCATCGGCTGGTTTGGTGGCCATGTATTCGTCGGGCTACGACCACGGAACGCGCTTTGCCGACCACGCCCGCAACATGCTGATTGCCGGGGCGCTGCTGTTTGTTGTGGCCCAGGTGCCGCCGCAGCGCCTGCTCTGGGCGGCGGTGCCGCTGTATGCGCTGGGCGTGGCGCTGTTGGTGGGTGTGGCCTTGTTTGGCATCACCAAAAAAGGCGCCCAGCGCTGGATCAATCTGGGCGTGGTCATCCAGCCCAGTGAGCTGCTCAAGATTGCCATGCCGCTGATGCTGGCCTGGTGGTTCCAGAAGCGCGAAGGGCAGCTGCGCCCGCTGGACTTTGCTGTGGCCGCCGCCTTGCTCGTGGTGCCGGTGGGGCTGATCATGAAACAGCCCGATTTGGGCACCTCGCTGCTGGTGTTGGCGGCAGGGCTGTCGGTGATCTTTTTTGCCGGGCTGCCCTGGAAGCTGGTGGTGCCACCGGTCATGTTGGGCCTGGTAGGCATCGCGCTGATCGTCTGGTTTGGCGATGACCTGTGCGCGCCTGGCCAGCGCTGGCCGGTGCTGCACGATTACCAGCAGCAGCGCATCTGCACCCTGCTGGACCCCACGCGCGATCCGCTGGGCAAGGGCTTTCACATCATCCAGGGCATGATCGCCATTGGCTCGGGCGGGGTGTGGGGCAAAGGCTTCATGGCGGGCACGCAGACGCACCTGGAGTTCATCCCCGAGCGCACCACCGACTTCATCTTTGCCGCCTACTCCGAAGAGTTCGGGTTGCTGGGCAACCTGTTCCTGGTGGTGTGCTTCATCTTTCTGGTCTGGCGCGGACTGGCCATTGCCATGCAGGCCACCACGCTGTTTGGACGGCTGATGGCCGGGGCGGTGTCCATGATCTTTTTCACTTACGCATTCGTCAACATGGGCATGGTCAGCGGCATGCTGCCCGTGGTGGGGGTGCCGCTGCCCTTCATCAGCTACGGTGGCACAGCCATGGTCACGCTGGGGCTGGCGCTGGGCATTTTGATGTCGGTGGCGCGGGCGCAGCGCATGCCCATTGCCACCGACACACCTGTGGACGTGTCTGGCTGAGGCACACCCCTAAAATGCCCCGATGACCTCCCGCACTTCTTCCCGCGCGCCCCAGCGCGCCCCGACCGTCCAGCGCATCGACATTGCGCGCGAGCTGCTCTTGACCCCGTTTGGCCTCGATGAAAGCCATCTGGCGCGTGCGCTGGCCGAAATCCGCACCCACCAGGTCGATGATGCCGACCTGTATTTCCAATACACCCGCAGCGAGGGCTGGAGCCTGGAGGAGGGCATCGTCAAAACCGGCTCGTTCAGCATCGACCAGGGCGTGGGCGTGCGCGCCGTCAGCGGCGAGAAAACCGCGTTTGCCTACTCGGACGACATCTCCGAAGCGTCGCTGCTGGATGCGGCCCGCACTGTCAGGTCAATTTCGGCTGCAACCCAGACAGGGCGCGCGCGAGTAGCTCCCAAAAAGATAGCTACCAGCCGCAGCCTGTATCCCGGCATTGACCCCATTGCCACCCTGGACAGCACGGCCAAAGTGCAGTTGCTGGAAAAAGTCGAGCAACTGGCCCGCGCCAAAGACCCGCGCGTGGCCCAGGTCATGGCCGGCATGGCCAGCGAGTACGACGTGGTGCTGGTGGCGCGCGCCGATGGCACCCTGGCCGCCGATGTGCGCCCGCTGGTGCGCCTGTCGGTCACGGTGATTGCCGAGCAAGGCGGGCGCCGCGAGGTCGGCTCTGCCGGTGGTGGTGGCCGTTTTGGCCTGGCGTATTTCGACGATGCGCAAATCAACCAGTATGTGGACGAGGCCGTCAATGCTGCGCTGGTCAACCTCGAATCGCGCCCCGCTCCGGCGGGCGAGATGACCGTGGTGCTGGGCCCAGGCTGGCCGGGCGTGCTGTTCCATGAGGCGGTGGGCCACGGTTTGGAGGGTGACTTCAACCGCAAGGGCTCCAGCGCCTTCAGTGGCCGCATCGGCCAGCGCGTGGCCGCCAAGGGCGTGACGGTGCTGGACGACGGCACCATTGCCGACCGGCGCGGCTCGCTCAACGTGGACGATGAAGGCCACGCCAGCCAGCGCAACGTGCTGATCGAAGACGGCATCCTCAAGGGCTACATCCAGGATTCGCTCAACGCCCGCTTGATGGGCGTGGCGCCCACCGGCAATGGCCGGCGTGAGAGCTACGCCCACATCCCCATGCCGCGCATGACCAACACCTACATGCTGGGCGGCGACAAAGACCCGAAAGAGATCGTGGCCAGCATCAAAAAAGGCTTGTACGCCACCAACTTTGGCGGCGGCCAGGTGGACATCACCTCGGGCAAGTTCGTTTTCAGCGCCAGCGAGGCGTACTGGGTGGAAAACGGCAAGATTTTGTACCCCGTCAAGGGCGCCACCATTGTGGGCAGTGGCCCCGAGTCGCTGAAGAAGATCAGCATGATCGGCAACGACATGCGCCTCGATAGCGGCGTGGGCACCTGCGGCAAAGAGGGCCAGAGCGTGCCCGTGGGTGTGGGCCAGCCCACCCTGCGCATCGACGGCCTGACGGTGGGTGGCACCGCCTGAGGGCACTGCCCGCCCGCCCCGGGGTACAGCGCTTTACCTGTCCAAAGGTCTGCACATGCTGGCCCCGCTCTCCAGCGTCATGCAAACGGCCCAGTCGTTTGCTGACATCAGCTGTTTTTTGCGCCAGGGTGTGGCCGATGAGGAGTCGCGTGAACTGCGCGACAGCATCGGAGCACTGGCGCTGCACATCGATGCTGCCGTGCGCGCCCGGCGCCGACGCAGCCACGCCGAAGCCATTGCCCGCAGCGCCGACGCCCTGGCCCTGGGCGTGCTGGAGCACCAATTGTTTCTCTCACGCATGGGCACGGGCTGGAAGCTGCTGTACGAGTTTGGTGCCTACTACCGGGCGCTGCGCGAGCTGGCCGCTGCGGTCACGCGCTGGCAGCAGGCCTTGGAGCAGCGCAGCGCCTTGGAAGGCGCCAACTTTGACCAAGTCGAGTTGCTGGCCTGGCGCACCCTGGGCGAGGGACTGCTGCTCGTCGATATGTACCGCCAGGGCGTGCGCGACCTGAACGAGCTGCCCGAGGCGTCCCCCGGCTTGGGGTCAATCTGGCGCCGCGCGCGCAGTTGGTTGCGCCGGTTGCGCTGATACCACGGCCCAGGCGCCGCCATGTTGCAGTGCGGCAGACTGTGCTACATTGACCGCCATGTCACAGCACAGCGCTTTTTATTTTTGGTTTTACTTCTCTGTCCCTGGCGGATGAGAGGCCACAGCGCGCAAGCACCTGAACCCTTCCCAGACACCGCCGATGCTGCAAAGCCCGGCGGTTTTTTTGTTTTCAGCCCTGTTTTTTTATCCATCGAGAGGACGACAACCATGACTGCCCCTGCCACCCCCGCCAGCGATACCTGGTATCACAACGTCGATAAAACCAGCCAGACCGACGACGAACGTATCAAGGACATCACCGTGTTGCCTCCTCCCGAACACCTGATCCGCTTCTTCCCCATCCGGGGCACAGCGGTTGAAGCGCTGATCACGCAAACGCGCACCAGCATCCACAACATCATGGCTGGCACGGACGACCGCCTGCTCGTGGTCATCGGGCCGTGCTCCATCCACGACCCTGCCGCTGCCCTGGACTACGCCCGCCGCCTGCAAGCCGTGCGCGCCCAGTACGCCGACACGCTGGAGATCGTGATGCGCGTGTACTTCGAAAAACCCCGCACCACCGTGGGCTGGAAGGGCCTGATCAACGACCCCTACCTCGATGAGAGCTACCGCATCGACGAAGGCCTGCGCATCGCACGTCAGCTGCTGATCGACATCAATCGCCTGGGCGTGCCTGCGGGCAGCGAATTCCTGGACGTGATCTCGCCCCAGTACATTGGCGACCTCATCAGCTGGGGCGCCATCGGCGCGCGCACCACCGAGAGCCAGGTTCACCGCGAACTGGCCTCGGGCCTGTCGGCGCCCATTGGCTTCAAGAATGGCACCGATGGCAACATCCGCATCGCCACCGATGCCATCCAGTCGGCCAGCCGGGGCCACCACTTCCTGTCGGTACACAAAAACGGCCAGGTGGCCATTGTCGATACGGCGGGCAACCCCGACTGCCACGTCATCCTGCGCGGTGGCAAGGCGCCCAATTACGATGCGGCCAGCGTCGCTGCCGCCTGCAAAGACCTGGAAGCAGCCAAGCTGCCTGCCACGCTGATGGTCGATTGCAGCCACGCCAACAGCAGCAAGCAGCACGAAAAGCAAAAAGACGTGGCCCGCGATATTGCCGGGCAGATTGCGGGCGGCTCGCGCAGCGTGTTCGGCCTGATGATCGAGAGCCACCTGTGCGCCGGTGCGCAGAAGTTCACCCCCGGCAAAGACCAGCCCTCCGCCCTGGAATACGGCAAAAGCATCACCGACGCCTGCCTGGGCTGGGATGACTCGCTGTCCACCCTGGAAGGGCTGGCCGCAGCGGTCAAGGCCCGCCGTGCGTTGTAAAAAAACCGCAGCGCCGGTGTAAGCTCACGCCAGCAGTTTCCTGCGCCGGGGCGGCGGAGACACCGCCCCTTTATTTCCACGAAAAAGGCCCATCCATGCACAGAGAAGTCACGGTCACCCTCGCCCTGAACGAAGAATTCCGTTTTGATCTTGAACACGCCCAGCCCATGGCCAACGAGGACGCGCGCCGGTGGTTGGATGACGAGTTCACCCGCCTGGAGTGCGAACCCCTGCGCGCCAGCGGCAAGGTGCTTCTGGCCGACAAGGTGTTGACCGTGGCAGCTGCCGCAGCGCGGCCTTTGCTGTCGGACCCCGACTGGTTGGCGCAGTTTGCGCGCGCCACGCACGCGGTGCTGGCCAAGCCCATCGTGCGCATTGATGTGCCGTCCATGACCATCAGTTATTGAGCCAAATCGGCCTCTTGCGCCCGTCCGGCGGGCGCAAGCAGCTATGTATTCAATAGCAAAGCCCCGGCGCCTCTGGCGCGCGGGGCTTTTTGCTGGGCATTGGCGCGGTCGGTTATGGCTGCGCTTTGGCGGCCAGCGCTTGCAGCAGCAGGCTGTGGATGCCGCCAAAGGCGCCGTTGCTCATGCAGACGATATGGTCGCCCGGCTGCGCGGCCTGGGTGATTTGCGCCACCAGCTGCGCGATGTCAGGGGCGGTCTGGGCGCGCTGGCCCGGCCCCACGCCCAGCGGTGCCAGGGCGGCGCTGGCGTCCCAGTCCAGCCCGGCGGTGTGGCAAAAGGCCAGGTCGGCGGCCTCCAGCGCCCAGGGAAGCTGCGCTTTCATGGTGCCGATCTTCATGGTGTTGCTGCGCGGCTCGAAGGCGGCCAGGATGCGGTGCTGGCTGCCGATGCTGCGGCGCAGCCCGTCCAGCGTGGTGCGCATGGCCGTGGGGTGGTGGGCAAAGTCGTCGTACACCGTGATGCCATGCACCGTGCCGCGCAACTCCATGCGCCGGCGCACGTTTTGAAAACTGGCCAGTGCGGCCACGGCATCGGCGGGCGCCACGCCCACATGCGCGGCGGCGGCAATCGCGGCCAGGGCGTTGAGCTGGTTGTGGACGCCGCTGAGCGCCCATTCCAGGCGGGCCACGCGCTGGCCGCGGTTCAGCACATCGAATGCGCCGGGTTCACCGTCGGCGCCAAAATCGCTCACGGCGGCGCCAAAGCTGCACACGCTGCTCCAGCAGCCGCTGTGCAGCACCCGCGCCAGGCTTTCTTCCAGGCCATTGAACACCACTTGCCCCGAGGGTGGCACGGTGCGCACCAGGTGGTGAAATTGTCGCTCGATAGCAGCCAGATCATCAAAAATGTCGGCGTGATCGAACTCCAGGTTGTTCAGAATGGCCGTGCGCGGGCGGTAATGCACGAACTTGCTGCGTTTGTCGAAAAAAGCGGTGTCGTACTCATCGGCCTCAATCACAAAGAGCGGCGCGCTGGCCACCGGGCCGGTGCCAGGGCGGGGCCGCACGCTGGCGCCCAGCCGGGCCGAGACGCCAAAGTTCAGCGGCACCCCGCCCACCAGAAAGCCCGGCTGCAAACCCGCGCACTCCAGAATCCACGCCAGCATCGAGGTGGTGGTGGTTTTGCCATGCGTGCCCGCCACGGCCAGCACATGGCGGCCTTGCAGTACATGCTCGGCCAGCCACTGCGGGCCGCTGGTGTAGGGCAGACCGGCGTCCAGGATGGCTTCCATCAGCGGAAACTTCGGGCTGCCGTCCTGCAAGCGCGCGCGGCTGACCACGTTGCCGATGACGAACATGTCCGGTTGCAGGGCCAGCTGGTCGGCGCCAAAACCCTCAATCAGGTCGATGCCCAGTGCGCGCAACTGGTCGCTCATGGGGGGGTAAACGCCCGCGTCGCAGCCAGTGACGCGGTGCCCGGCTTCGCGTGCCAAAGCGGCCAGGCCGCCCATGAAAGTGCCACAAATGCCCAAGATGTGTATATGCATGGCCGCGATTCTACGGTGCAAGCCAAATCGGCCTCCAGCGCTTTGGCAGTGGGCGTGAGCAGCTATCAAAAGTGAAGTGTTGCAGGGGCCTGCTGTGGGGTTGTTGCGGGCATGGCCGGTGTCTGCGCAGTGGCCGAGGCGACAATGCCGCACCACCCGCCACCTTGCTGAGAAGTCCCATGTCCCTTGCCGCTGAAATTGCCGACACCGCTGCCCGCCTGGTGGTGGAAGACGGGCTGGAATACGGCCCGGCCAAGCGGCATGCGCTACAGCAACTGGGGCTGCCTGCCCGTACCCCCTTGCCCGACAACGACCAGCTTGAAGCTGCCGTGGCCGAGTACATCGCCCTGTTCTGTGCCGACACCCAGCCCGCCGA
>NZ_JAQUAL010000004.1:0-27522 GCF_028687295.1 Simplicispira sp. | reverse complement strand
CTGGATTTGCAGGCTTTGCGCGGTCAGCCCCTGGTGCTGAATTTCTGGGCCACCTGGTGTCCGCCGTGTGTGGCTGAGTTGCCCTTGTTGAGCAGCTTTTCTCGTGAAAACGCCGCCAACGGCTGGCAAGTGCTGGGTATTGCGGTGGATCAGGCCGCTGCGGTGCGCGCCTTTCTGGATCGGGTGCCGGTGGCTTTTCCGGTGGCGCTGGCACCGCAAGGGGGCATTGCCCTGTCGCGCTCCTTGGGGAATCTGGCCGGTGGGCTGCCGTTTACCGTGGTCTTCGGTGCCGATGGGCAGGTGCGCCACCGTAAAATGGGCCAGATCACCCCCCAGAACTTGAAGGACTGGATGGCCCTGCGCTGATGCGTTGTCATCCCCATGGTTCGCCATCTGGCCATTGCCATCGTTTGGTAGATGGGGTGGTTTAATGAAAAATGCATGGCAAAGACTGTAGTAGGCCGAAATTGGAGTAAATTCGCGCCCTGTTCAGCTTTTAGCCGTTGGAGCTTCCATGGATTTGCGAAAACTCAAAACCCTGATTGACCTTGTTTCCGAGTCGAATGTGTCGGAGCTGGAAATCACCGAAGCCGAGGGCAAGGTGCGCATCGTCAAGAGCGGTGGCGCCGTGGTGCAGCAGTTTGTGGCCGCGCCCGTACAGGCTGCCGCCGCGCAGGCCCCGGTGGTGGTGCCCGTGGCCGAGTTGCCCGCGCCCGTGGCCGCAGCGCCTGCCGGACACACGGTCAAGTCGCCCATGGTGGGTACTTTTTACCGCGCCTCCAGCCCTGGCGCCAAACCGTTTGTCGAGGTGGGCAGCCAGGTCAAAGAAGGCGAAACCATCTGCATCATCGAGGCCATGAAGATCCTCAATGAAATTGAAGCCGACAAGACCGGCACGGTGACCCGCATCCTGGGTGAAAACGGCCAGGCCGTGGAATACGGTCAGCCCCTGTTCGTGATCGAGTGACCGCGCCGATGCTGCAATCGACTCCTGCCGCCTGCCAAGGGTTCGCTTATGTTTAAAAAGATTCTGGTCGCCAATCGCGGCGAAATCGCCCTGCGCATTCAGCGTGCCTGCCATGAGCTGGGCATCAAGGCGGTGATGGTGTATTCGGAGGCCGACCGCGACGCCAAGTACGTCAAGCTGGCCGAAGAAGCGGTGTGCATAGGCCCTGCGCCTTCGCCCCTGAGCTACCTGAACATGCCGGCCATCATTTCGGCCGCCGAAGTGACCGATGCCGAGGCCATCCACCCTGGCTACGGCTTTTTGTCCGAGAACGCCGATTTTGCCGAGCGTGTCGAGAAAAGCGGCTTCCAGTTCATTGGCCCCACGCCCGAGAACATCCGCATGATGGGCGACAAGGTGTCGGCCAAGCAGGCCATGATCCGTGCTGGCGTGCCCTGCGTGCCCGGCTCGGACGGCGAGCTGCCTGACGATCCGGTGCAGATTCGCCGCATTGCCAAGGCCGTGGGCTACCCGGTCATCATCAAGGCGGCCGGTGGCGGCGGCGGGCGCGGCATGCGCGTGGTACACACCGAGGCCGCGCTGGTCAACGCTGTGCAGATGACCAAGGCCGAGGCCGGTGCCGCGTTTGGCAATCCGGCGGTCTATATGGAAAAGTTCTTGCAGAACCCGCGCCATATCGAAATCCAGGTCATTGCCGACAAGCACCGCAACGCGGTCTATCTGGGTGAACGCGACTGCTCCATGCAACGGCGCCACCAGAAGGTGATCGAGGAAGCGCCCGCGCCCGGCATTGCGCGCCGACTGATCGACCGCATTGGCGACCGCTGCGTGGCCGCCTGCAAAAAGATGGGCTACCGCGGTGCGGGTACGTTCGAGTTCCTCTATGAAGACGGCGAGTTCTACTTCATCGAGATGAACACGCGCGTGCAGGTCGAGCACCCGGTGACCGAGTGGATCACCGGCGTGGACATCGTGCGCACACAGATCATGGTGGCGGCGGGCGAAAAACTGCCATTCACGCAGCGCCAGATCAACGCGCAGCTGCGCGGCCACGCTATCGAGTGCCGCATCAACGCCGAAGACCCGTACAAGTTCATCCCTTCGCCGGGGCGCATCACCACCTGGCATGCGCCGGGCGGGCCGGGCGTGCGCGTGGATTCGCACGTTTACACCAACTACTACGTGCCGCCGAACTACGACTCGATGATTGGCAAAATCATCGTCCATGGCGACACGCGCGAACAGGCGCTGGCGCGCATGCGCACGGCCTTGTCCGAGACGGTGATCGAGGGCATCAACACCAACATCGCGCTGCACCGCGAGCTGATGGTGGACGCCAAGTTCATGGACGGTGGCACCAACATCCACTATCTGGAAGAGTGGCTGTCGCAGCGCCAGCGTTGATCGCGGTCTGACACCTGCCAACTGCGGGCCCACACCGAACCTGGTGCGCGGGCCCGCTTTTTGTTTTTGCTGTGCGAAAGGCACCCAACCATGTACGAATTGAGCCTGATGAGCCCGCAAGACCGGGTGGAGCCCGTGAGCGATGCGCTGGACGCGCTGGACGCGCTGAGCGTGTCGGTGGAAGATGCCGACGCCCAGACCGATGCCGAACAGGCACTGTTTGGCGAGCCCGGCATGCCCCCGCCCCAAGAGGGCTGGCAGCGCAGCCGCGTGGTGGCACTGTTCGAGACGGAAGCCGCCGCCAAAGAAGCGGCCGATTTGTTGCAAGCCCAGGATTTTTTTGAGGGCTGCAAGCTGTTATCGCTCGCCCCGGTGGTGGAGCAAGACTGGGTGCGCCTGACGCAGTCGCAGTTTGCGCCGGTAGAAATCACGCCGGAGTTCTGGATCGTGCCCACCTGGCACGAGCCGCCCGCCCAAGCCCGGCGCGTGATCCGCCTTGATCCCGGGCTGGCGTTTGGCACCGGCACCCACCCCACCACCCGCATGTGTCTGCGCTGGATTGCCCGCCAGGCGGCCACGTCGCCGGACGCCGCAGCGGCCTTGGGCCGGGTGCTGGACTACGGCTGTGGCTCGGGCATTCTGGCCATTGCCGCTGCCAAACATGGCGCCACCGAGATTGACGCCGTGGATATTGATCCGGCGGCTGTGGAGTCCACCGTGCGCAATGCGCAGGCCAACAACGCCGCGCTGCACGCCGCCTTGCCCGATGCCGCCCAAGGGCTGTACCAGACGGTGTTGGCCAACATCCTGGCCTCGCCCTTGCAGGTGCTGGCGCCCTTGCTGTGCGCGCATGTGGCGCCTGGTGGCCACCTGGTGCTGGCAGGTATTTTGGAGCGCCAGGCGGAGCTGCTGCAGCAGGCCTACGCGCCCTGGCTGCAACTGCGTGTGGCCGATCAGGAAGATGGCTGGATTCTCATGACTGCACAGCGCTGAGGCCGCGCCCCCCCGCCACCGTAGCGCCAAGCCCCTGCCTACAATCCCCCACCGATGAGCCAGACCACCCGCTGCCCGTCTTGCACGACGATATTCAAGGTCGTCCCAGACCAACTCCGTATTTCGGACGGCTGGGTGCGCTGTGGGCAATGCGAGCAGATTTTTGACGCTGCCGAGCACTTGCAACCTGTGCCGCAGCCCCCGCTGCTACCGGACATGGCGTTCGACAGCCTGCGTTCGCCCGTGGCGCTGGTGCCCCGCACCCCTGAGGTTCCCCAGACCTGGGGTGCTGCGGTGCCCATGCAGCCTCAGCCACCAGTACCTGTGCCCGCACCTGTGCCTGCGGCGGTGCTTCAGGTGCCCGAGGTGGTTATTCCTGCCTTTTTGGCTGTGTCGCCATCCCCGGCGCCTGTGGCTCCCGCTTTGTATGGGGCGGCGCCACTGCCATCCGACGAGGCGTGTGACGCCACAGTAGTGCCTGCGCCGCTGTCCGCAGTGCCAGTGCCGACCCCGGTGCTGGATGCGCCACCAGACAGCACACCAGAGCCATCCGTGGAGCCCGCGCCGCTGCCGCCCGTGCCAGTGGTGGTGCCGGATGTGCCAGGTGCCGACGTGGCCATCGCCGCCCTGGAGGTGCCTGTTGCCCCCGAGGTTCCTGCGGTTGCCGATACCCCGGCGACCGGTGTGGTCGAAGCCGTAGACTTCCCTCCTGCGCCCGTGCCCGTGTCCGTGCAGGCAGAGACACCCGAGCAAGCACCTGCCGAGCTGCCAGGCTACGAATTGCCCAGCGCAGCCCCGCCAGAGTTGAGTCTGGAGTGGCTGGAATTTCCCGAGCCTGAGCGGGCGCCAGAACCTGAGCCTGACCCCGCACCAGACCTGGAACTGGGTCTGAAACTCGACCTGGCGCCCGAGCCTGAACCCCGCTCGGAACCCGATCCAGAACCAGGGTCACACCCCAGTGCCGTGTGCGAGACCACAGACACCACCCTGCCTGACACCACGGCCCTGGCCCCGCTGTTGCCAGGGCAAGCGCTGGCAGCGCATCGCATCGCCCGGCCCAAAGCCGCGCGCGAGAGCGTGCCAGCCGCCGATACGGCATCGGCTGCAACCACCTCTGGTGCCCCTGCACCGGAGGCCGCGCCGGGCGAGGATGAGCCTTCTTTCGTTCGTGCCGCCCGCCGCAAAGCCTTTTGGCGCAAACCCGCCGTGCGGGGGGCTTTGGCATTGGTGGGCGTCCTGCTGTGCTGCACCTGGGCTTTGCAAATGGTGGTGCACCAGCGCCACTACATTGCCGCAGCGCAGCCCCAGTGGCGCCCGTTGTTGCAGGCGCTGTGCGCACCGCTGGAGTGCGTGGTGGGGCCGCACCGCGACATGGCTGCCGTGGTGGTCGAGAGCTCCTCGTTCAACCGGGTGCAAGGCGATGTGTACCAGTTCGCTGTCACGCTCAAGAGCCGCGCCGATGTGCCCCTGGAGGCACCGGCGGTAGAGCTGACCCTGACCGATGTGAGCGATCAGCCTGTCTTGCGCCGCGTGTTCTTGCCGCAGGACTTTCGCGCCCCCGACCAATTGCCCGTCCAGGGTGAATGGAGCGCCTCGTTGCTGGCCCGGCTTGCCCTGGGAAACACCACCGTGGCGGGCTACCGGGTGCTGGCTTTTTACCCCTGAAACGGCCTTTGGCCAGAATAAACTTTTGACATGGCAGTCCTGATTTGCGGTTCCTTGGCGTTTGACACCATCATGAATTTCGAGGGCCGCTTTGCCGAGCAGATACTGCCCGACCAGCTCCACATCCTGAACGTGTCTTTTCTGGTGCCTTCCCTGCGCCGGGACTTTGGCGGCTGTGCGGGCAACATCGCCTACGCGCTGCAACTGCTCGGTGGCACGCCCTTGCCCATGGCCACGGTGGGCAACGATGGCGCCGAGTATGTGCAGCGCCTGCAGTCCCAAGGCATCAGCACGCGCCACATCACCCAGGTGCCTGACACCTATACGGCGCAGGCCATGATCATGACCGACCGTGACAACAACCAGATCACGGCCTTCCACCCCGGCGCCATGGTGCAGGCCCATGTCAACCACGTCGAGGCTGCGCCGGGCGTGGCGCTGGGCATCATTGCCCCCGATGGTCGCGATGCCATGTTGCAGCATGCCGCCGAGTTCAAGGCCGCCGGTATCCCCTTCGTTTTTGATCCAGGCCAGGGCCTGCCCATGTTCTCGGGCGAGGAACTTGCCGCGTTTGTCGAGCAGGCCAGCTGGGTCACCGTCAACGACTACGAGGGCAAGATGCTGTGCGAGCGCACTGGCTGGAGCCTGGCAGACATTTCGCGCAAAGTGCGCGGCCTGGTGGTCACGCTGGGCGCTGAAGGCTGCGACGTCTGGGAGGCCGGTGTGGTCACGCGGGTGGCCCCTTGCACCCCGGCCCAGGTGGTGGATCCCACCGGCTGCGGTGATGCCTGGCGCGGCGCTTTGTTGTTGGGGCTGGAGCGCGGCTGGCCGCTGGTGCGCTGCGCGCAATTGGGCAACCGCATGGGCGCACTCAAGATCGCGCAGCGTGGACCGCAAAACTACGTGCTGGACTTTGTGCCAGACGTGGATTGACGCGGCCAGCACCCGCAGCACCATAAAAAAGCCCGGCACATTGGCCGGGCTTTTTTGATGGCGCAGTGCCCGTTCAGGGCTTGGTGCCTGTAGGGAAGGGCCAGGCCGCTTTGGGGTTGAGCGTGGTTTGCGCGACGGGGGCCGTGGCTTTCACGGCTTTCTTGGCTGCCGGGGCTTTGGCTGGGGCGCTTTTGGGGGCAGCCGCTGGGCTGGCCTTGGGGGCACTGGCTTTGGGTTCAGCCTTCGCAGGCGCAGCCTTTTTTTCTACCGCAGTGACAACCTTGGCCGTGGCCTTTTTCGGGGCTGCAGCGGCTTTCTTGGCCACTACGGCTGCTTCTTTGGCAGGCGCTGTCTTGGCAGGAGCTGCTTTGGGGGCGGGCGCTGCCTTGGGGGCTGCAGCCACGGCCTTTTTGGCGGGCGCAGCCTTTTTAGCGGTGACTGCCTTGGTGGCGGGTGCTGCTTTTTTGGCCGCTACAGCGGGAGCCGCAGGCGTGATGTCCGCAGCGACAGTGGCCACCTTGGGGGCTGCTGCCTTCTTGGCAGGTGCCGCTTTTTTGGCAACCGTGGCTTTCACAGGCGCTGCCTTTTTGGCAGGCGCCGCAGCTTTCTCAGGCGCCGCAGCCTTGGCTGGGGCGGGGGCTTTGGCGGCACTCACTACCTTGGCCGCAGCCTCTGTCTTTGTCGGCGCGGCTTTTTTTGCCGCAGCGGGTTTTTTCAGGGGCTCGGCCTTGGGGGCGGCCGGTTTTTTTGCAGTTGCCATCATGTTCTCCTTGGGTCGATGAGCACAGAGCACTCCTGGCCTTCTGTGGGCCCGGAGAGTTTCATGGGGTTGGAAAACAATCCATCTCCATGAACGAGGAAACGCCTCACAGCGCTGCCACAAAGCGTGCAGCGGTTGCGAAGCGGGGGGTAAAAAGCCATGGTCGGGGTGCCAATGTGCGCGCGTCAATCCCAGGACAGGGCACCGCCCGACTGGTATTCGATGACGCGGGTTTCAAAGAAGTTGCGCTCCTTTTTGAGGTCGATCATTTCGCTCATCCAGGGAAATGGGTTTTCCTCGTTCGGGAACAGCGTTTCCAGACCGATTTGCGTGGCGCGGCGGTTGGCGATGTAGCGCAGGTAGCCTTTGAACATGGAGGCGTTCATGCCCAGCACGCCGCGCGGCATGGTGTCTTCGGCGTATTTGTATTCCAGCTCCACCGCTTTCATGAACAGCGCCTGGATTTCTTCTTTGAACGCGGGCGTCCAGAGGTGCGGATTCTCCAGTTTGAGCTGGTTGATCAGGTCGATGCCGAAGTTGCAGTGCATGGACTCGTCGCGCAGGATGTACTGGTACTGCTCGGCGGCGCCGGTCATTTTGTTCTGGCGGCCCAGCGCCAGAATTTGCGTAAAGCCCACGTAAAAGAACAGCCCTTCCATCAGGCAGGCAAACACGATCAGGCTTTTGAGTAGCGTTTGATCGGCCTCGGGCGTGCCGGTTTTGAAGGCCGGGTCCATGATCGCCTCGATGAAGGGGATCAGGAACTCGTCCTTGTCACGGATGGACTGCACCTCGTTGTAGGCGTTGAAAATCTCGCTCTCGTCCAGCCCCAATGATTCGACGATGTACTGGTAGGCGTGGGTGTGGATGGCCTCTTCAAACGCCTGGCGCAACAAAAACTGGCGGCACTCGGGGGCCGTGATGTGGCGGTAGGTGCCCAGCACGATGTTGTTGGCCGCCAGCGAATCGGCTGTGACAAAGAAGCCCAGATTGCGTTTGATGATGCGCCGCTCGTCGTCGGTCAGGCCGTTGGGGTCTTTCCAGAGCGCGATGTCGCGCGTCATGTTCACTTCCTGCGGCATCCAGTGGTTGGCGCAGGTGGCCAGGTACTTTTCCCAGGCCCATTTGTATTTGAAGGGCACCAGCTGGTTCACATCGGTCTGGCCGTTGATGATGCGCTTGTCGGCTGCATTCACCCGGTGGTGCTGATTCGCTCCTGAATTGATAGCTGGTTGCGCGCTCTGGTTGGGCGCTGGAGCCCTGTTTGACGATAAATCGGATGCGGTGTAAAGCGGGCTCGCCTGTGCCTGCAGGCGGGTGTGGTGCAGACCGCTGTCCAGTGAATTTGGCGATGGGGGAGTGACTTCTTCGTCCCAGGTCAGCATAAATATTCCAGTGCTCAGATTATGAGAGCAGCGCATGCAAATGAAAAGCGCCCAAGCGCCGCGCTGCCATGATTTTTTGTGGTGTGGGCGGTGCGCCGCCGGGGGATGGCGGCGCACACGAGCGTGGTTACTGGCAGGCTTCGCAGGTCGGGTCGTCGATGGCGCAGAACTGGATGTCGGTGGCTGGCAGCGCAGCGCTGGCCGGTGCGCCCATGGTGGCCTTTTCTGGCGTGCTTTCGGGCGCACGCGCGGGGCTGGTGCCTGCATTGCCGCCCGACGACACGGCATTGAGCTGGCGCGTGTGCACGGTGCTCATTTCGACGTGGGTGGCGCTTTGCGTGCGCAGGTAGTAGGTGGTTTTGAGGCCGCGCAGCCAGGCCAGTTTGTAGGTGTCGTCGAGTTTTTTGCCCGATGCACCGGCCATGTAGATGTTCAGGCTTTGCGCCTGGTCGATCCACTTCTGGCGGCGCGAGGCGGCCTCGACCAGCCACTGCGGCGCTACTTCAAAAGCCGTTGAATACAGCGCCTTGATGTCTGGCGGCACGCGGTCGATCGGGTGCAGCGAACCCTTGAAGTGCTTCAGATCCATCACCATCACGTCATCCCACAGGCCCAGGCGCTTGAGGTCGCGCACCAGACGCTGGTTGATCACGGTGAACTCGCCCGACAGGTTGGACTTGACCGACAGGTTGCCAAAGCACGGTTCAATGGACGCATCCACCCCGACGATGTTGGAGATGGTGGCTGTGGGGGCAATCGCCACGCAGTTGGAGTTGCGCATGCCGTCCCGGGCGATTTTTTGGCGCAGGGCATCCCAGTCCAGGGTGCTGGAGCGGTCTACTTCGACATGGCCGCCGCGCGCCTGTGCCAGCATGTCCAGGGTGTCCAGGGGCAACACCCCTTGGCTCCACAGCGAGCCTTGGTAGCTGGAGTAGCGCCCGCGCTCGGCGGCCAGCTCGGTGCTGGCCCAGTAGGCGTGGTAGCAAATGGCTTCCATGCTGCGGTCGGCAAACTCCACCGCTTCGGGCGATGCGTAGGGAATGCGCAGCTCGTACAGCGCATCCTGAAACCCCATCAGCCCCAGGCCCACGGGCCGATGGCGCAGGTTGGAGTCGCGCGCCTTTTTGACGGCGTAGTAGTTGATGTCGATGACGTTATCGAGCATGCGCATGGCCGTGGTGATGGTCTTGCGTAGCTTGACCAGATCCAGCGTGGGTTGGCCATCGGCGCCGGTGGTGAGGTGGCGCGGCAAGTTGATGGAGCCCAGGTTGCACACCGCCGTTTCGGTGTCGCTGGTGTTCAGGGTGATTTCGGTGCAGAGGTTGGACGAATGCACCACGCCCGCATGCTGCTGCGGCGAGCGCACGTTGCAGGCGTCCTTGAACGTGACCCAAGGGTGGCCGGTCTCGAACAGCATGGTCAGCATCTTGCGCCACAGGTCGGTGGCCTGCACCGTGCGCGTGTGGGTGATTTCGCCGCGCGCCACCTTGGCTTCGTAGGCCACGTAAGCAGTCTCGAAAGCGCTGCCGAACAGGTCATGCAGGTCGGGCACATCCGAGGGTGAGAACAGCGTCCAGTGGCCTTTTTCCAGCACGCGGCGCATGAACAGGTCGGGAATCCAGTTGGCCGTGTTCATGTCGTGGGTGCGGCGGCGGTCGTCGCCGGTGTTTTTGCGCAGCTCCAGAAATTCTTCAATATCGAGGTGCCACGTTTCCAGGTAAGTGCAGACGGCGCCCTTGCGTTTTCCACCCTGGTTCACCGCTACCGCTGTGTCGTTGACTACCTTCAGGAACGGCACCACGCCTTGCGATTCACCGTTGGTACCTTTGATGTGGCTGCCCAGGGCGCGCACGCGTGTCCAGTCGTTGCCCAGGCCACCGGCAAACTTGCTCAGCAGGGCGTTTTCTTTGATGGATTCGTAGATGCCGTCCAGCTCGTCAGGCACGGTGGTCAGGTAGCAGCTCGACAACTGCGAGCGCAACGTGCCGCTGTTGAACAGGGTGGGTGTGCTGCTCATGAAGTCGAAGCTCGACAGCACTTCGTAAAACTCGATGGCGCGCGCTTCGCGATCGATTTCATTGAGCGACAACCCCATGGCTACGCGCATGAAAAACGCTTGCGGCAGCTCAATGCGGCTTTTGCGCACGTGCATGAAGTAGCGGTCATAGAGCGTTTGCAGGCCGAGGTAGTCAAATTGCAGATCGCGCTCGGCTTTCAGGGCACTGGCCAGGCGGGGCAGGTCAAATTGCAGCAGCCGCTCGTCCAGTAGCTGGTGGTCTACGCCTTTCTTGATGAAGCCCGGAAAGTAATCCACATAGCTTTGCGCCATCTCCGAGGGGGCCACTTCGCGCCCCAGCACTTCGCGGGCGATGGTGTGCAGCAGCAGCCGTGCGGTGGCGTAGGTGTAGTCGGGGTCTTTTTCGATCAGGGTGCGCGCGGCCAGGATGGAGGCTTTGTGTACCTCGTCGATCGGCACGCCGTCGTAGAGGTTGCGCAGCGTCTCTTGCACGATGGGTTCGGCATGGACGTCGGCACCCAGGCCCGCACAGGCAGACTCGATCAGACCGCGCAGTTGCGCCATGTCCAGCGGCACACGATCGTTGCCATAGAGCACGTGCAGCGTGTGGGTTTGCGGCGCCTGTTGCTCTGCCTGGCGCGCGCGCTCTTGGGCCCGGCGTTCGCGGTAGAGCACGTAGGCACGGGCGATTTCGTGGTGGTCGCTGCGCATCAGGCCCAGTTCGACCTGGTCTTGCACGTCTTCAATGTGGAAGGTGCCGCCGCCGGGGCGTGAACGCACCAAGGCCCGCACGACGTTGTGTGTCAGGACGTCCACCACTTCGCGCACGCTGGCCGATGCCGCGCCTTGCGTACCCCGCACAGCCAGAAACGCTTTCATCATGGCCACGGCAATCTTCTGCGGCTCAAACGGCACGACGGCTCCGTTGCGCCGGATGATCTGGTAGTGGGCCAGACTGGCATCCGTAGCTTGTGGCGCCTGTGGTGCACTGGCGATGGCAGGGCTGCCAGCGGCAGGCGTGGAAGGGGTGTTCAAGACAGCTTGCATGGTTTTTGGGGGGGGTAGAAGGCAGGGATTGGCTATAAGGCAGTAAATGACAAATTTCACTACCTATAGTGTTTGAATTTTTTTTAAACACTACCGGTAGTGTAGTCGCAACTGCTGGCCTCTGCGTCTCGAACGGGTATTGCACTGCGCCGATGTGCCTGTCCATGGCGCAGCCCAGCCACCCGGCGTGGGACGGCTGCGGTGCTACAGGGGAGGCGGGCGTGGGCGTATGCCCGGGCACTCAGGGGTGTTGGGTGGGGGTGTGCGTGGCTGCAGGAAAGCGGGCTGCATCCCAGGGCAGCAGGCGTTGCAGGTGCTGCCAGTCAAACCCCGCGCCGGGGTCGTGTTTGCGGCCGGGTGCGATGTGCTCATGACCGGCGATGTGGGCAATTGGGTAGCGCGCTGCCAGATCGTTGCACAGCCGCGCCAGGGCGGCGTACTGCGCGGGCTCAAAGCACTCGCCCTCCAGCCCTTCCAGCTCTATGCCGATGGAGTCGTCGTTGCACTGCTGGCGGCCCCGGTAGCTGGAGGCACCGGCATGCCAGGCGCGCTGGTCGCAATCGACGAATTGCCAGAGCGCGCCATCCCGGCGGATGAAAAAATGGGCCGACACCTCCAGGCCGCGAATGCCTTGGTAGTAGGGGTGTGCATCCCAGTCCAGCGTGTTCGTGAACAGGGCAGGCACACCGGGCCCACCGTATTGGCCCGGCGGCAGGCTGATGGAATGCACCACGATCAGATCGACCTGGGCGTGCGCGGGCCGCGGGCCGTAGTTGGGCGATGGCTGGTGTGTGGCAGCCGCATGCCAGCCTGCGTGCCACACCGCAGGGGTGTCAGGGGGCATCGTCTTGGTCTGCGCAGGGTTCGGGGTCATGGGGAGCGACGATGTTCAGGCGGGCAATGCGGTAGCGGATTTGGCGCAGGCTGATGCCCAGGCGCGCTGCCGTGGCCGTGCGGTTGAACCCCATGGCGTGCAGTGCGCGCACCAGGATGTCGCGCTCTTGCTGATCTAGCCAGGCTTGCAGGTCGTCGGGCAGATCGGCATCGGCGGGCAGCGTGGGGGATGGTGCCGGTACGGGGGGGGGCGTGTGCGGTGGTGGCGCTGTGCCAGGCGTGCCGGAAATGCCATCAAGGTGCAGCTTGTCGCCATCGCTGAGGGCCACGGCGCGGTGCAGCAGGTTCTCCAGCTCGCGCACGTTGCCCGTCAGCGGGTAGCTGGCGATGGCGCTGAGCGCCGCAGGCGTCAAGGCGGGCGGGGTGATGCCAGATTCGCTGGCTATGCGTGCCAGCAGGGCCTGGCACAGCGCTGGCAGGTCTTCGCGGCGCTCGCGCAGGGGTGGGATGACGATTTCGATGACGTTCAGGCGGTAGTACAGGTCTTGCCGAAAGCGCCCTGCTTGCACATCGGCTGCCAGGTCGCGGTGGGTGGCGCTGACGATGCGCACATCCACCGTTTCTTCCTGTGTGGAGCCCAGGGGACGTACGCTGCGCTCCTGGATGGCGCGCAACAGCTTGGACTGCATGGCCAGTGGCAGATCGCCGATTTCGTCCAGGAACAACGTGCCGCCCTGGGCCGCCTGAAAGTAGCCCAGCCGGTCTTGCGTGGCGCCGGTGTAAGAGCCTTTGCGGGCGCCAAAGAACTCGGCCTCCAGCAGGTTTTCAGGGATGGCGCCGCAGTTCACGGCCACCAGCGGGCCGCTGGCGCGCTGGCTGCTGGCATGCAGGGCCTGGGCCACCAGCTCTTTGCCCGTGCCCGATTCGCCATGCACCAGCACCGGCGCCATGCCCCGGGCCACTTTGAGTACCCGTTGTTTGACGTTGCGCATGGCCTCGGAGTCGCCCACCAGGCGTTCCAGGGCAGTGTTGGCGGTGCCGGTCTCTGCCAGGGGAGCTGGCGCGGCACTGGCGCTGCGCATGTCTGGTGTGCGTGGGCTGCTGCGCGGTGGCGGCACGCCGCCGCTGCCTTGCACGGCGGACGCCACCACCAGCCGGAACTGCTTCAGATCGACCGGCTTGGTCAGGTAATCGAAGGCGCCGCAGCGCAGCGCCTCGACAGCGTTTTCGGCGGAACCGTAGGCCGTCATGACCACGCAGCGTTCGCGCCGCTGCTGGTCGCGCAGGTCTTGCAGCAGTTCCATGCCAAAGCCGTCGGGCAGGCGCATGTCGCTGATCACCACGTCAAAGCGCAGGGTTTGCAGTTGCTGGCGGGCCTCTTGCAAGGTGGCCGCGGTTTCCACGCGGTAGCCCTCGCGCAGCAAGGTCAGCTCGTAGAGGGTGCGCAGGTCGGGCTCATCGTCAACAACCAGGATGGAGGCGGCAGGGGCATTCATGGCAAGGTGGCTCGTTAAACGACGATGGTGTCGAACAGGGAGGCGGAGCCCTTCAGGCGCCCCGCTTTGCGAAAGCCCACGGTAAAGGCATTGCCGCCGGTGGGGCCGCGTCCGGTGGTGCGGTCCAGGCGCTGGTAGCTGATGGAGGCGCCATGGCGCTCGCACAACTCGCGGCAGATGTATAGGCCCAGCCCGCTGGAGCGGCTTTCGGACGAAAAGAAAGGCTCGAACAGGTGCTTTTGCACCGATTGGTCCATGGGCGTGCCATCGCTCCAGACTTGCAAGCTGACCTGGCCCGAGGCGCTGACCTGGGTGTGCAGTTGCAGCGCATCGGGGGCGTCGCTCTTGTAGCGCAGGGCATTGTCCAGCAGGTTGACCAGCACGCGGCGCAGGTGTTCAGCATCGAACTCCACGGGCGCGTTGTCGGCTTGCAGCGCCACCAGCGCCTGGCGCCGTGCCGGGTCGTGGCTTTGCCAGTCGTGCCAGATGTGTGCCACCGTTTCGTCCAGTGCCAGCGTGCTGGCAGGGGCATGGCTGATCTGGTGCTGCACGCGGGCAATGTCCAGAATGTCTTCGGCAATGCGGGCCAGGCGCTCGGCGTTTTGCCGCACCATCTGTGCCAGGCGCTTTTGTGCGGGGTCGTGCAGGTCTTCGTCCAGCAGCGCATTGGCCTGGGTGATGGCGGCCAGCGGGTTGCGGATTTCATGGGCCACGGCGGCGGACATGCGGCCCATGGCGGCGAGTTTTTCGGTGCGCAGCCGCGCCTCCAGGGCGCGCAGATCGTGCAGGAACATCACGCACAGACGTTCGCTGGACACATCTGTCCCCGCCTGGCGGGTGGGCGTGAGCCAGGCACGCACATGCAGCCCCACCGGGCTTTGACCGGGCGAGAGCAGGGTGACATCAGCCACCTGTGCGGCATCTTGCTGGAAGGTGCGGTGCGCCAAGGCACGCAGGGGGTGCCAGGCCGCAGTTTGCTCCAACGAAAACGGCGGCAGCAAAGCCGCAGTGTCGCCCAGCAACTCCCGCGCGGCCGGGTTGGCCATGCGCACGGTGTTGTCCTCGTCCACCACCAGCACGCCATCGGTCAGGTTCTGTATGACCAGCGCACTGACCTGGCGTTGCACCAGCGCTGCACGGCGGTTGTGCAGGGCCACTTGCCGTTCGCGCACCAGCCGGATCGAGAGCTGGTGCACCAAAAAGGCCACGATGAAATAGCCCGTTCCGGTGAGCGCTGCTTGCAGGTAGCGCTGCGAGGCATCGCCGCCTGTGGTTTCGCCCAGCCACCAGGCCCAGGCCAGCAGCAGCAGCGTGGCGCAGGCGGTGGTGCCCAGGGCCAGGGTGAGGGTGCCGAGCACGGCGGCCATCAGAATGGGCAGGCCGAGCAAGGCCGTGAAATTCATGCCCCCGGTGTGTAGCCATTGCAGCACGCACACCGCAGCCAGGTCCACACCGATCGAGGGCAGCCACTGCGGCCCTGCCTGCGGTTCGGGCGGTGCATGGCGCCCCAGAATGCGCACGGCCAGCGTGGCCGCCAGATAGGCCGCTGACACCGCCAGCGGCCAGGGATCGGCGTTCTGGTTGATCAGTTGCCCCAGCGCTTGCAGCAGCAGCAGGGCCAGTGCCACCATCACGCGCCCCGTCAAAAAACCATGCCACAGCCGCAGAAACGGTGTCTCCTCCAGGTTGGGCGAGAACGGGGGGCGGGTGTCTGGGGCGGTGTTAGCCGGCATGGGGGGGCCGGTGCTCGGTGCAGCAATAGTGGTTGGCGCCGTGTGCCAGTGCTTCAGTGCGGGGCACATGCAGGCCGCAGTGCGCGCAGGCCACCATATCCTGCGGTGCCGCCAGGGGGCGCGTGGCCCCTTGGCGGGCCGCATCCGTGTGGCTGCGCATTTGCGCGCGGCGCTGGCTGCGCCACCAGCCATAGGCCAGCACCAGAACCACCAGCAATACCAGGTATTTCATGCGCTGCGCCCCAGCACCACTTCCAGCACAAAGCGCGATCCCACATAGGCCAGCAGCAGCAGCGCCGCGCCCGCATACAGCAACCGCCCAGCGCTGCGGCCCCGCCAGCCAAACCGCGAGCGCCCCAGCAGCAGCGCCGCCAGCGTCAGCCACGACAGCACCGAGAACACCGCCTTGTGGTCCCAGCGCCAAGCGCGGCCATACAGCACCTCGGTGAACAGCATGCCCGCCAGCAGCGTGGCCGTGAGCAGCACAAACCCGGCGGTGATGAAGCGAAATGTCAGCCGCTCCAGCGTCAGCAGCGGCATACCGCTGTGCGTATCGACGGCCAGGCGAATGCGCCGCTCGGCCCGCGCCATCAGCAGGGCATGCACCACGGCGGCCGCCAGCAGGCCGTAACTGGCCACGCCCAGCGCCAGGTGCAAGGGCAGCCAGGCCGAAGCCGACACATGCAGCGGCTTGCCCGGAAACACCAGCGCCAGCAGCACCGCTGCCGCGCCCAGCGCGGCCAATGCCCAGCGCGCCTGCAATTGCGGAAACCACTGGCGCTCTACGGCGTACACCGTGAGCACCAGCCAGGCCGTGATCGACAGCGCCGGGGCAAAACCAAAGCGCGGCGTAGCGCCGAGCATGCCCCACGCCAACACCCCCGCATGCAGCACCCAGGCTGCCCACAGCGCGTTGCGCGCGCCCGCTGCCTGTAGCCGCGATGCGGCCAGCGCTGGCACGGCATAGGCCGCTGCGGCGGCCAGTCCAAGCAGCCAACTGAGCAGGGATGCACTGGGTAAAATCATGCTGCACAGTTTACCTTTCGCCCGCTGCACGCAGCCCTGGCCCACCACCCGCCGCCGCCTCTGGCCGCGGGGCTACCCGGAACACCGCTCTATGGCCTCCGCCCTTACCGACAAACTCTCGCGCCTCGTCAAGGAGATGCG
Source organism: Simplicispira sp. (assembly GCF_028687295.1). Classification (NCBI taxonomy): domain Bacteria; kingdom Pseudomonadati; phylum Pseudomonadota; class Betaproteobacteria; order Burkholderiales; family Comamonadaceae; genus Simplicispira; species Simplicispira sp. The sequence continues at coordinate 11,121 of NZ_JAQUAL010000004.1, read as the reverse complement.
TGGCCAGGCCCGCATCACCGAATCCAACGTGCAGGACATGCTGCGCGAAGTGCGCATGGCCCTGCTCGAAGCCGACGTGGCCCTGCCCGTGGTGCGCGACTTCATCGCCCGCGTGAAGGAAAAAGCCCTGGGCCAGGAGGTGCTGGGCAGCCTCAAGCCCGGACAGGCGCTGGTGGGCATCGTCAACCGCGAGCTGGCCGCCACCATGGGTGAGGGGGTGAGTGACATCAACCTGGCCGCCCAGCCACCCGCCGTCATCCTGATGGCCGGTCTGCAAGGCGCCGGCAAAACCACCACCACGGCCAAATTGGCCAAGCACCTGATCGAAAAGCGCAAGAAGAAGGTGCTCACGGTGTCGGGCGACGTGTACCGCCCCGCTGCCATCGAGCAGCTCAAAACCGTCACCAAACAGGCCGGTGCCGAGTGGTTCCCCAGCACGCCCGATCAAAAGCCCCTGGACATTGCCCACGCCGCGCTCGATTACGCCAAAAAGCACCATTTCGATGTGCTGCTGGTCGATACCGCCGGGCGCCTGGCCATTGACGAGGCGTTGATGCTGGAAATCCAGCAGCTGCACGCCGCGCTGAACCCGGTCGAAACCCTGTTCGTGGTCGATGCCATGCAGGGCCAGGACGCCATCAACACCGCCAAAGCATTCAAAGAGGCGCTGCCGCTGACGGGCATTGTGCTGACCAAGCTCGACGGTGACTCGCGCGGCGGTGCGGCGCTGTCGGTGCGGCAAATCACCGGCGCGCCTATCAAGTTTGCGGGTGTGTCCGAAAAAATCGACGGCCTGGAAGTGTTTGACGCCGAGCGCCACGCCGGGCGCGTGCTGGGCATGGGCGACATCGTGGCGCTGGTCGAGCAGGTGGCGGCGGGCGTCGATATGGAAGCGGCGCAAAAGCTGGCCGCCAAGGTCAAAAGCGGCGATGGTTTCGACCTGAACGACTTTTTGGGCCAGTTGCAGCAGATGAAGCAAATGGGCGGGCTTTCCAGCCTGATGGACAAGCTGCCCACGCAGCTCACGGCCCAGGCCGGTGCCATGGACATGGACAAGGCCGAGCGCGAAATCAAGCGCAAGGAAGGCATCATTTGCAGCATGACGGCGCTGGAGCGGCGCAAGCCCGAACTCATCAAGGCCACGCGCAAAAAGCGCATTGCCAGCGGCGCGGGCGTGCAGGTGCAGGAGGTCAACCGCCTGCTCAAAGAGTTCGAGCAGATGCAGGCCATGATGAAAAAGATGAAGGGCGGCGGCCTGATGAAGATGATGAAAAAGCTCGGCGGCATGAAAGGCATGGGTGCGGGCATGCCCAAGATGCCGTTCTGATGGTTTGAGGCATTTTGTGCCTCTAGCCCTTGTGCAGAGCGCGCAAGCAGCTATCAAAACAAAAGCAAAAACCGGCGAACAGCCGGTTTTTTCATTGGCGCTTGGTGGTCAGAATCAGCCGCCCAGGCGGGGGGGGGTGGCACGGTGGCAGTGGCTGTTTTTTAAGCCTGCGTTCAGACGCCCAGCCTACAGTGGCGCGCCATGACGCATTCTTTTTTCACCCTTTGGTCTTTCTCCGGCCTGCGCGGCCTGGCGGGCGCAGCCCTGCTGTGCTGCGGCGCCCTCCTGGCTGCGGCGCCGGCCCAGGCCAGTTCCGCCACCGAGAAAGTGGTCTGCACCGATGCGCCGCGCGCGCAGTGGATCTCGGAAGCGCAGGCGCGTGAGCGCTTTCGCGCCCAGGACTACGTGCTGGTCAAGTACAAAGTCTCCAGCGGCAACTGCCACGAGTTTTATGCGGTCGATGCGCAGGGCACCGTGGTCGAGAGCTACTTGCACCCGATCACCGGCGAGACGGTGCGCAGCACCCGGATGCCGCCCCTGCCATCGGCGCCTGCCAAGCACTGAGGCTGTTGCAGGTGCTATTTTTTCAGGAGCTGCTCGCGCGCACTGTGCAAGGCTTTGCGGTATAAAACACGTTGAAATCTTTGCCCCGTGCGCGCAAGCAGCTCACTTTTTTGATGCAGCTGTCTCAGTCTATGGCGCGCGTCAGTCCGCAGCGCGCGTCAGCACCTCGCCGCGCAGGGTGTAGGCCTTGGCTTCGGTGATGGTCACGTCCACCAACTGGCCTACCAGGCGCGGCTGGCCGACAAAGTTGACCACGCGGTTGCACTCGGTGCGGCCCATCAGCTCGGTGGCGTCGCGCTTGGAGGCGCCTTCCACCAGAATGCGCTGCACCGTGCCCACGCGGCTTTCGCTGATCTGCTTGATGTTGCCGTTGATGACCGCTTGCAGCGTTTGCAGGCGGCGCAGCTTCACGTCGTAGGGCGTGTCGTCGGGCAGGTTGGCGGCGGGCGTGCCAGGGCGGGCGCTGAAGATGAAGCTGAAGCTGTTGTCAAAGTGGATGTCGTCGATCAGCTTCATCATCTTGGCAAAGTCTTCTTCGGTCTCGCCCGGAAAGCCCACGATGAAGTCTGAGCTCATGGCCAGGTTGGGTCGGATGGCGCGCAGTTTTTTCACCGTGCTTTTGTATTCCATGGCGGTGTAGCCGCGCTTCATGGCCATCAGGATGCGGTCGGAGCCGTGCTGCACCGGCAGGTGCAGGTGGCTGACCAGTTTGGGCAGCTGGGCGTAGGCTTCAATCAGGCGCGGCGTGAATTCATTGGGGTGGCTGGTGGTGTAGCGGATGCGCTCAATGCCCGGAATCTCGGACACGTATTCCAGCAGCAGGGCAAAGTCGGCAATCTCTGCCGTGTCGCCCATCTTGCCCCGGTAGGCGTTGACGTTCTGGCCCAGCAGCGTGACTTCTTTCACGCCCTGGTCGGCCAGACCGGCCACTTCGACCAGCACGTCGTCAAACGGGCGGCTGACCTCTTCGCCGCGCGTGTAGGGCACCACGCAGTAGCTGCAATATTTGGAGCAGCCTTCCATGATCGAGACAAAGGCGCTGGCCCCCTCGACGCGCGCGGGCGGCAGGTGGTCAAACTTTTCGATCTCGGGAAAGCTGATGTCCACCTGCGGGCGGGCCTTGGCCGCGCGTGCGTTGAGCAGCTCGGGCAGGCGGTGCAGCGTTTGCGGGCCAAACACCACGTCCACGTAGGGCGCGCGCTTGATGATTTCCTCGCCCTCCTGGCTGGCCACGCAGCCGCCCACGCCGATGAGCACGCCTTTTTCTTTCAGGTGCTTGATGCGGCCCAGGTCAGAGAAGACTTTTTCTTGCGCTTTTTCGCGCACCGAGCAGGTGTTGAACAGGATCAGGTCGGCTTCATCCACGTTCTGCGTGGGCTCGTAGCCCTGGGCGGCGCCCAGCACGTCGGCCATCTTGTCCGAGTCGTACTCGTTCATCTGGCAGCCGAAGGTTTTGATAAAGACTTTTTTGGACATGGCGTAAGGGCAAAAACAACGGAAGAGGGGGCGCCGGTGTGGCGCAGGGTGCGCGGCGGGTGGCGTGGCTGGCAGCACCCGCCACTGCGGCGCTGGCGCACGCGGGGCCAAGGGGGTGGTGCGCCGCAGTGCGCCAGCGCGGGGCTGGTGCGGTGTCAGCGCGCGGTAGCGTCTGATTCGAACTGGTAGTTGCGCTGCACGTCGGTGCTGCCGGGGCGCGGCTGGGCCACTTCGGCCTTGCTCAAGATCCAGGCGGTAATCAGCCAGCCGGTGCTTTTTTCGATCAGGTAATTCACCGTGAACGTTTGTCCCAGCACGCTGTGGCGCATCACCAGGGCGTTTTGCGGATTGAAGATGCGCAGGCCCGGTGCCATCTGGATGGCTTTGTCGTTGATATGCGCCTGGCCCGAGGCGTCGATGTGCAGCGTGCCACGCAGGGCCGCTTCAGGGAAGTTGCGCATGGCACCGGGGGCGGGCAATGCAGGCGCCTGGGCCTGGGCGAGCACAGGGCCGCTGGCCAGCGCGCCCACGGTGGTGGCCAGCAGCAGGGCCAGCAGGTGCAGCGTGTGGGTGGTGCGGTGGCGTGGCAGGGGTGCGTGGGAAGAGGTACAGCGTTGCATGGTGTGTATCCAGTGGCTGGGCCTGTGATGAAAAAACCCGCAGCGTTTGCACGGTGCGGGTTTTTGAGTTTGGTGGTGATAGGTGGATTTGAACCACCGACATCAGCATTATGAATGCTGCGCTCTAACCAACTGAGCTATATCACCGATAGCACGAGATTATAGTGCAATTTTTACTGGTGTGTGAAAACTGCTTTGCGTTTGTTGACGAAAGCGTCCATGCCTTCTTTTTGGTCGCTGGTGGCAAACAGCGAATGGAACAGGCGGCGCTCGAACATCACGCCGTCGGCCAGCGTGCCTTCAAAGGCGCGGTTGACCGATTCCTTGGCCGCCATCACGGCGATTTGCGAGAAGTCGCTGATTTGCAGGGCTGCGCCCAGGGTTTCTTCCATGAGCTTGTCCAGCGGCACCACGCGGCTGACCAGGCCCGAGCGCTCGGCTTCCTGGGCGTCCATCATGCGGCCCGTCAGGGCCAGGTCCATGGCCTTGGCCTTGCCCACGGCGCGGGGCAGGCGCTGCGTGCCACCGGCGCCGGGGATCACGCCCAACTTGATTTCAGGCTGGCCGAACTTGGCGTTGTCGGCGGCGATGATGAAGTCGCACATCATGGCCAGCTCGCAGCCGCCGCCCAGCGCAAAGCCACTCACGGCGGCGATCACGGGTTTGCGGATGGTGCGGATGGTTTCCCAGTTGCGGGTGATGAAGTCGCCCTTGTAGGCATCGGCAAAGCTGAACTTCGCCATGGCGGTGATGTCGGCGCCTGCGGCAAAGGCCTTTTCGCTGCCGGTGATGATGATGCAGCCGATTTTTTCGTCGGCATCAAAGGCCTTGAGCGCATCGCCCAGTTCGTCCATGAGCTGGCTGTTCAGGGCGTTGAGCTGCTTGGGGCGGTTGAGCGTGATGATGCCAACTTTGTCGGCTTCGGTGCGCACTTCAATAACTTCGTAGGCCAAGGTGATCTCCAGTGGTTGTTGTGTCAAGCCGACCACTATAACCAAGCTCTGTGGCGCAGGTGGTGCTGGCTGGCGCTGCGTGCCTTCAGGTGCTGTACAGCCAGCGCCCTACCCGCGCCGCGTCGGTGATGCGCAGGGAAACCGTGTCGCTGTGCGCCGCTGGCGCGGCACTTTTGCGTGGTTTGGTGGCGGGCGGCGTCAGCGCCAGCGGCAGGCGCAGCAGCCGGTCGCCCCGGGCGATGAGGGCCGTGACGTGGCTGGCGTTGCCCGCGTACAGGGCCAGGTCGGCCAGCTTGCCCAGGCGCCAGCCCTGGCCTTGCACATCGATGCCCAGCCATTCATCGCCTGCGGCCATGCCGGCGCGCTCGGCCAGGCCACCGCGCAGCACGGTTTTGATGCGGATGGCACCGTTTTCGGTCACACGCAGGCCCAGGCGCTGGGCGGGCTGCGGTGTGTCGGCTTGCAGCGTGATGCCCTGCGCAGCCAGCAATTCGGCCACGGGCAGTTCGGCGGTGCTGTGAACCCAGGCTTGCAGCTCGGCGTCGAACGCACGGCCCGCACAGGTTTGCAGCACGGCGCGCAGGTCGGCCTCTTGCATGGGGCCACCGGCGCAGTGTTGCCACAGGGCGCGCATCACGTCGTCCAGCGTGGTCTGGCCTTCGCGGCGCAGGGCCAAATCGAGGCACAGGGCCACCAGCGCGCCTTTGGTGTAGTAGCTGATGGTGGCGTTGGGGGTGTTTTCGTCCTGGCGGTAGAACTTGACCCAGGCATCAAAGCTGGCCTGGGCCACGGTTTGCACCTGGCGCCCCGGCGCTTGCAGCACCTGGTGCAGCGTTTTGGTCAGCAGTTGCAGGTAGGTGGTGTCGTCGATCAGGCCGGCGCGGCGCAGCAGCAGGTCGTCGTAGTAGCTGGTGAAGCCTTCAAAAAACCACAGCAGCTGGGTGTAGTTTTCCTGGGCGTAGTCGTAGCGGGCAAATTCTGCCGGGCGCAGGCGTTTGACGTTCCAGGTGTGGAAGTATTCGTGGCTGATCAGGCCCAGCAAGGTGGTGTAGCCCTCGCTGGCGCGGGCGCTGCCCAGGCGGGGCAGGTCGGCGCGGGTGCAGATCAGCGCGGTGCTGTTGCGGTGCTCCAGGCCGCCGTAGCCGTCGTGCGTGGCGTGCAGCAGGAACAGGTAGTTTTTGAACGGCGGCTTGCCCTTGCCGTGCCAGAAGCGCATGGCGGTTTCGCAGATTTTTTGCGTGTCAGCCAGCAGGCGCTGGGCATCGAACGAGGGGGCCGCGCCCGCCACCACCAGGCGGTGCGGCACACCGGCGGCGGTGAAGGTGGCGCTCCAGAAGGGGCCCATCTCCACCGGGCAGTCCACCAGTTCGTCGTAGTCGGCGGCCTGGTAGGTGCCAAAGCCGTTGGCATCAATTTTTAAGGGAAAAAGGCCTGTAGCGCACTGCCAGTGGGCGCTAGCAGCTATCAAATCAGGAGTATTCTCCGGCGCTTCGGGGGCCACGACTTCCAGCGTGCAGGGCTGCTCGGCCTGGCCTTCGACGCGCAGGCACAGGCTGGTGCCGTTGAAAAAGCCCCGCGCCGCGTCCAGGCAGGCGGTGCGCACGGAGGGGTCGTTGGCATAGACCTCGTAGTCCAGCACCAGCGGCTGGCCGGTTTTGCAGGCGACTTGCCAGCGCTGCTTGTCTTGCTGCACCACGGCCAGTGTACGGCGGCCTTGCCGGGCGCGCAGGTGTTGCAGGTTTTTGGCAAATTCGCGCACCAGGTAGCTGCCCGGAATCCACACCGGCAGCGTCACAGTTTGCAGCGCCTGGGGCTGCGCAATGGTCAGCGTGACGCGAAACAGGTGGGCGTGCAGGTCGGCGATTTCTACGCGGTAGTGCAGGGCAGAGGCGGTGTCGTGGGTGTCAGGCATGGCGGTGCGGCAGAAAGTGGCAGCAGGGGAGTGCGGCAGGGCAAGGTGGGTACAGAGAAGTGCCCCAGCACCGAAAGAGCGCTGCCTGGCCGTGCAAGAAGGCCCGGTGGCAGCGCCGGGCGCGGGGGCAGCGGGGCGCGATGGCCCCGTGCCGCCATCAGTTGGCGCTGGCCGTCTCGCTGGCTTCGGCCAGGCGTTTTTCGATGTCGGCGGCGCCGATGGCACCGGGTACGCGCGCGCCGTTGGCAAACAGCAGCGTGGGCGTGCCGGTGATCTTGTGCTTTTTGCCAAAAGCCAGGTTGCGTTGCAGGGCGGCGGTGTCGCAGCTGGCAGCGGCGGGCGTTTTCTCGCGCAGCATCCAGTCGTTCCAGGCGTTGTTGCGGTCTTTGGCGCACCAGATGTTGCGCGACTTCTCTGCCGAGTCGGGGCTCAGGATGGGGTAGAGAAAGGTGTAGATGGTGACGTTATCGACGTTTTGCAGGTCGCGTTCAAAGCGCTTGCAGTAGCCGCAGTTGGGGTCGGCAAACACCACCAGCTTGCGCTTGCCGTTGCCGCGCACGGTGGCAAAAGCGTCTTGCAGCGGCAGCGTATTGAAGTCCACGGCGGTGAGCTTGTTGATGCGGTCTTCGGTCAGGTTGCGCCGCGCTTTGGTGTCGATCAGCTCGCCCTGGATCAGGAAGTTGCCCTTGGCGTCGGTGTAGAACAGGTCGGTGCCTACGCGCACCTCGTACAGGCCGCCCATGGGGGTGGCGCGCACTTCGTCGATTTTTTCCAGTTGCGGAATGCGCTCGGCCAGGGTTTTGCGAATGGCGGGTTCTTGTGCCGTGGCAGTGAGGGCCAGGCCCAGGCTGGCCGCAGCCAGCAGGGAGGGGATCAGTTTCATCAAAATTGCGTTCCGTGGTGTCAGGTTGGTGGTTGCCGTCAGTGCGTGCCCATGGCGCGCTGGGTGATCCAGTCTTTCAGGGGGCCGCTGCGCTCAAAATTGTTCATGCCCCAGTTGCGCAGCGCCTGCAAAGGCGCCTCAGGGCGCGAGAACAGTTGCTGCAATCCATCCATCACCAGCCCCAGCGGCAAGATGTCGGCCTTGCGCTGGCGCTCGTAGCGGCGCAGCAAGCGCAGATCGTCCAGGCCGCGCCAGTCAGCGCGCTCACCGAGCACGCGGGCCAGCGCCTGCACATCGCCCAGCCCCAGGTTCAGCCCTTGGCCGGCCAGGGGGTGGACGTTGTGTGCGGCATCCCCGGCCAGCACCCAACTGCCCTGGCCGTCTTGGCCGTCGTGCGCCATGGCACCGCACCAGCGCTGGGCCTGTGCCAGTTGCAGCGGCCAGGCGGCACGCTCACTGGTCAGGCGCAGCGCCCCCAGAGCGCCGCCGCTGGCTGCGTGCAGGTGCTGGGCAAAGTCTTCATCGTCCAGCGCCAACAGTGCTGGCACTTGCTGTGCAGGGACTGACCACACCACGGCGACAGAGTTCCCCTGCTCGCCCTCCAGCGGCAAAAAGGCCAGGATGCTGCCCTGCGAGAACCACTGCCGCGCCGTCTGGCCGTGCGGCAGTTCGCACTCCAGGCGCGTGGCAATGGCGTGCTGGGCATACGGTGTGACGTCGAACCCCGCGCCCAGCTGCGCGCGCGTGCTGCTGGCACGGCCCTCGCAGATGGCGGTGAGGGCGGCGGGCACCGGCGCGTCCACGCGCTCGACCTGCGGCTGGTAGCGCACGGCCTCGGCCAGGCGATTTTCGAGGGCGGGCACATCGACAATCCAGGCCAGCGCATCGACGCCCTGGCTGGTGGCGTCGAACAGCACTTCGCCGTCCTGGTCGCCGCACACGTGCATGCGGGTCACGGCGGTGGCGTGGATGGGGTCGGGCCAGCAGCGCAGCGCTTGCAGCAGCTGGCGCGAGGCGCCACTCAGGGCATAGGCGCGCACGTCCGCATGGCGCGGCGGCGGGCTGGTCACCAGCGCCACGCGCAGCTTCTCGCGCGCCAGCAAAAGCGCCAGGGTATGGCCGACAACGCCAGCCCCACGGATACAGACATCAAAGGTTTGCGGCATGGGGCGATTGTAGGAGGCCCCTAAAATGGCCCGTTTGTCCCCCTGATTACCAGAAAGCCCTGCCATGAGCCTCCAATGCGGCATCGTGGGCCTGCCCAACGTGGGCAAGTCCACCCTCTTCAACGCCCTGACCAAGGCCGGCATCGCCGCCGAAAACTACCCCTTCTGCACCATCGAGCCCAATACCGGCGTGGTCGAGGTGCCCGACCCGCGCCTGCACAAGCTGGCCGAAATCATCCACCCCGAGCGCATCGTTCCGGCCATCGTCGAGTTTGTCGATATTGCTGGCCTGGTGGCCGGTGCCAGCCAGGGCGAAGGCCTGGGCAACCAGTTTCTGGCACACATCCGTGAAACCGACGCCATCGTCAACGTGGTGCGCTGCTTTGACGACGACAACGTGATCCACGTGGCCAACCGCGTCGATCCGATTGCCGACATCGAAGTCATCCAGACCGAGCTGTGCCTGGCCGACCTGGGCACCGTGGAGAAAGCCCTGAACCGCTACAGCAAGGCCGCCAAGTCGGGCAACGACAAGGATGCGGCCAAGCTGGTGGCGCTGCTGACGCGCATCCAGGCGGCCCTCGATCAGGGCAAGCCCGCGCGCTCGGTCGAGGTCAGCAAGGAAGAGCAGCCCCTGCTCAAGTCGCTGTGCCTGATCACGGCCAAGCCCGCCATGTTTGTCGGCAACGTCAGCGAAGACGGGTTCGAGAACAACCCTTACCTCGATCGCCTGCAAGAGTACGCCGCCAGCCAGAACGCCCCTGTGGTGGCCATCTGCGCCAAGATGGAAGCCGAAATGGCCGAGATGAGCGACGAAGACCGCGACATGTTCCTGGCTGAAATGGGCCAGACCGAGCCCGGCCTGAACCGCCTGATCCGCGCGGGCTTCAAGCTGCTGGGCCTGCAAACCTACTTCACGGCGGGCGTCAAGGAAGTGCGCGCCTGGACGATCCGCGTGGGCGACACCGCCCCGCAGGCCGCTGGCGTGATCCACGGCGACTTCGAGCGCGGCTTCATCCGCGCGCAGACCATCGCCTTCGACGACTTCATCCAGTACAAGGGCGAGCAGGGAGCCAAGGACGCGGGCAAGATGCGCGCCGAAGGCAAGGAATACGTCGTGAAAGACGGCGACGTGCTGAACTTCCTGTTCAACGTCTGACCGATCTTGTGATGTTTCGCATCTGTTCACGTTGTTTCATGATGGTTCGATAAATCATTTGAAATCAACGGTTTAGGTGTTATTGGGCGGCGCTTCGTGTTGCAGCACGGTGCGCCGTTTTTCATTTCTTTTCACGAAAAAAATCGGGTATGGATGTGGGTATGGTTCTTGATGGCTGCTTTGGTTGGTGGGTAACCAAGAGTATTCAATGAACGCACAGGCATAACAAAATCGACAAAGTCGTCGCATCTCGCGTGCTGATGCTGCAGCGTTGGAAGTATGAAAATCGATTGCTTTAGAAGGTGCTGAACAATTTCTCCGTTGGTTTGAACAGCGACATTCGTAGATTAGCCAGAAGCAGTCTCTTGATCATTAGTCTGCTGCACTCAACAAAACTGAGATAAAAATTCTTTGGCTTATCTAAACACTGCAAAAACTATTTTTCCCATCGAACCACAAGTTCGTACATTGTTAGGCGAACTGGGCATGCCCGTTATATTTAACCTAAACCTAGTTGACTTTTTTCAAAGGATTGCGTAGTGGAGAAGAGATATCAAGTTTTCGTCAGTTCAACTTACGCCGACCTCAAGGAAGAACGACAGAAGGTAATTCAAGCTTTGATGGAATTGGATTGCATACCTGCAGGTATGGAGCTATTCCCAGCCGCCGATGAAGAGCAGTTTGAGTTCATTAAGCGTGTGATTGATGATTGCGACTACTATTTGCTTATCGTTGGCGGACGATACGGTTCATTAACGGCACAAGGAATAAGTTACACAGAACAGGAATATGAATATGCCTTGAACCGAGGGCTCAAGGTTGTGGCCTTAATTCACGAGAAGCCTGATGAGATTCCATTCGGAAAGTCCGAACAGCATCCGGAGCTTCGCAACCTTTTACAGGCATTTCGTGATCGGGTAGCTACAGATCGCCTAGAGCGTGTTATGAACTTTTCATCGAGGCATTCTCACAATGTAAATTTGTGCAATGTCTCGAAAGCCCTATCCCAGCGACGTCAGCGACGAAGAGTGGAGCTTCGTTGCCCCCTACCTGAGCCTGAT